>CBINPH010000040.1:0-13993 GCA_966252445.1 uncultured Chitinophagaceae bacterium
CCGCCAGCTTCGGCGGCGAGGTGGCCCGCAGCGCGCACCGCGAGTACGGGCGCTCCTTCATGCAACACGCGTCTTCGGCAGAGCCGCTCCTGGATGGGGTTTCCCCGCAGACACAGGTGTGGATGAGCCATGGCGACACCATCACCCGCCTGCCGGAAAACTGCGAGGTCATCGCCGTGACGGACAACATCCCGGTCGCCGCTTTCCGCTGCGGCCAGGATGGCGACATCCCCATGTACGGCCTCCAGTTCCACCCGGAGGTCTACCACTCTACCGAAGGCAAAAAAATCCTCGAGAATTTCCTCGTCCGGGTCTGCGGCTGCCAGCAGCAATGGACCCCAGCCGCCTTCGTCAGCGAAGCGGTAAGCGACATCCGCCAACGCATCGGCGGGGAACGGGCTATCATGGCCCTCAGCGGCGGGGTGGATTCCACGGTGGCCGCGACACTCGTCAGCAAAGCGATCGGCGATCAGCTTTTCTGCATTTTCGTGGACAATGGCCTGCTCCGCAAAAACGAGTTCAGTGAGGTGCTGGACTCCTACCGGCACATGGGGCTGAACGTCCGGGGCGTGGATGCCCGCGACCGGTTTTATAAGGCCCTGGCGGGCCAGCGTTCCCCCGAGGAAAAACGGAAGATCATCGGGGGGCTGTTCATCGACATTTTCCAGGAGGAAGCCAGCCGCATCAGCGGCATCCGCTTCCTGGGGCAGGGAACGATCTATCCGGATGTCATCGAATCGGTCTCGGTCAACGGCCCTTCCGCGACCATCAAGTCGCATCACAATGTAGGAGGGCTGCCGGACAAAATGCAGCTCAGCCTGGTGGAACCCCTGCGCTACCTCTTCAAGGACGAAGTACGGCTGATCGGCCGGGAGATCGGGGTGGATGACCAGTTTCTGCAGCGGCATCCCTTCCCCGGACCCGGGCTCGGCATCCGTATCCTGGGCGACATCACCCCGGAAAAGGTCAGCCTGCTCCAGGAGGCCGATGCCATATATATCGACGCCCTGAAGCGCAGCGGATTGTACCACGAGGTCTGGCAGGCCGGCGCCATCCTGCTGCCGGTGCAGAGCGTGGGGGTCATGGGTGACGAGCGCACCTATGAATTCACCGTGGCCCTGCGTGCGGTGACCTCCACCGACGGCATGACCGCCGACTGGGCCCAGCTGCCCTACGAATTCCTGGGCAAGGTCTCCAACGACATCATCAACAAGGTACGGGGCATCAACCGGGTGGTCTACGACATCAGCTCCAAGCCCCCGGCGACCATTGAATGGGAGTGAAGCACCCTTCCCGGGAGGGCTCCGGATCTGGTCGGCCGGCCTGGCTGACCTGCCGGGCGTCGCCATCCCTATACACCCTTTCCGATTTCCCCTGCATGCCGTCTTGCAGGGCGTTCGGCCTGCAGTGGATCCCTGCCACCAACCGGTCGCCATCCGTGCAGGCGCTACCGGAGACTGCCCGGCCGGACATGGCATACTTTCTGCTTGGAAGGGATACGGTTTGTCCGACGGGCGCGGCCTGAAACGGTCCGCCTGTATTTCTGTTACAAGGGCAAATCTCCGGATGCCTGTACCCCAAAAGCTGACCGGGTTTTACGGCACAGTTTATAATTTTTGCAGATATTTACGCCATGAAACATGCCGCCGCCGCCTTTCTGCTGACCATGCTCTGCGGAACGATGCTTTCATCGTGCTTCCTGTACCGGAAGATCGCCCCGCCCACAGAAACGACGCCTGCACCGCCCGCACCTGAAGAGACCGCCCCACCGGAAACAAATCCCACGGAAAAAGAACCCCAAACGGCCAGGGCGCCCTTTCATGTGCCGGCCTTCGGGCAGACGGTGAAGAAGCCGGTATACGACGTGGCCCTGTTCACTCCGCTGAACCTGGATGCGGTGCTCAGCGACTCGGGGTTTTCCGTCAGCAGCCCCGCGCCCCTGCCGGCAGCCACGCTGTCCGGCCTTGAATTCTATGAAGGCGCCCTGCTCGCCATGGATACCCTGAAACAGCAGGGCATCCATATTCGCCTGTATGTGTACGACACCAAATCCACAAGCCGTCCCCTGGCCAGGGTGCTTTCCAGCCCGGAAATGGACTCGGCGGACCTGATCCTCGGCTCGGTCAACGCCGCAGAGCTGCAGGCCATCAGCCGCGTCGCCAAAGAAAAGCAGATCAATTTTGTCTCCGCCACCTATCCCAATGACGGCGGCGTGCGCGACAATCCTTTTTTGACCATCGTCAACAGCCCGCTGGCGGTGCACTGCAATGCGATACAGGCTTTCGCCCAGCAAAAGTTTTCGAACCAGCAAATCTTCGTGATCTACGGCAACACGGACCAGGAGAAAAGGAACCTCAGCTATCTGCAGGAAGCATATCGCCGGATGACGCTCGGCCGCAAGGTGCCCCTGCAGCCTTTTGCGTGGACGAACAACACGACGACGGCGGACCTGGAGCCGAAACTCTCGACCCAGAAGACGAACGTCATCATTCTCACGGCACTGTATCCGCAGGTGGCCCTGAGCATCCTCGGGCAGCTGGCCCCCCTGGCGGAACGGTATCCCCTGCGCGTGATCGGCATGCCAACCCTGGACGGTCAGGCGGCGCTGAAGGATCCCCGTTACAAAGGGCTGAGCATCTACTATTCCTCTCCCTACCCCTACCAGGATGCAGGCAGCCAGCCGGTGATGAACAGTTTTCTCTGGAAATTTTTTAGCTTGTACCGTTCCCGCCCTTCCGATATGGCACTCAAGGGCTTCGAAACCCTTTACTACTTCGGGCACCTGTTGCAACGGCGAGGCATGTATTTCAACGAGCGCATCAATGATCCGTCGGTGCGTCTGATGACGGCCTTTGACTTCCAGCCGGTATATACGGGCAGCCAGTCGGAACCGCCCGACTATTTCGAGAACCGCAAGCTATATTTCATGGTCATGCGCGACGGGCATGCCGCGCCCGCCAACTGAGGAGTCCCCTATTCCAGCCCGAACAGGCCTTTGTTCAGCAGTTGCAGGGTCTGCACCTTGTATTTGCTGCTGACCAGGATGGATATGTTGTGCCGGCTGCCACCGTAAGAGATCATGCGCAGGGGCACGGGCTCCAGGGTCTCAAAGATTTTCTTCAGCACCGAGGGCGTGGACGCCACCTCGTTGCCTACAATGCTGACGATGGTCTGGTCGTCATCCAGCTCGATGCTGCCGAAGGGCTCCAGCTCCCGCTGGATCGCTTCCAGGTGGGTGACGTCATCGATGGTGAGGGAGACCGCCACTTCCGAGGTGGTGACCATATCGATGGACGTCTTGTATTTTTCGAAGATCTCGAACACTTTCCGCAGGAAGCCATACGCCAACAACATCCGGCTGGACCTGATCTTGATGGCCAATATGCCATCTTTGGCGGCGATGGCCTTTGCCCCGTCGCCTCCCGGCAACTCGGTGATCACCGTGCCTTTGGCTTCCGGCTCCATGGTATTGAGCAGCTTCACGGGAATGTTGAAATGCTGGGCCGGCCAGATGGACGCCGGGTGGAGGATCTTGGCGCCGAAGTACGCCAGCTCCGCCGCTTCTTCAAAAGACAGCTGCTCTACGGGCCGGGTTTTCTTGACGATGCGGGGGTCGTTGTTGTGCATGCCGTCGATGTCGGTCCATATCTGTATTTCGCTGGCATTCACGGCTGCGCCGATCAGCGAGGCGGTGTAATCGCTGCCCCCGCGCTTGAGGTTATCGACCTCTCCCCTGGCGTTGCGGCAAATATATCCCTGGGTCACGAAGAGGTGGTGATCCTTGTGGCGGTCCAGGAGGGCCAGCAGCCGCTTTTTGATCCTGGAGACCTCGGGTTCCTCGTTCTCGTTGATGCTCATAAATTCCAGGGCGGGAAGCAACACCACATCCGTGCCGGTCTCCTCCAGGTAGGCACAGAAGAGCTTGGTGGACAGCAGTTCGCCCTGGGCGAGGATATCCTTGTTGAGGGCTTCGCTGTAGGAGATGCGCAGGATGATCTCCAGGAACTCGAAATGTTCCTCGATGATCGCCGCTGCCTGGGCCCGCCCTGCCTCGGTTCCGACCAACTCGGCCGCAAAGCGGTTGTAATGCTCCCGCAACTGCCGTATGCGCTCCCTGGCGGCGGCTTTCTGGCCGGAAGCCAGGGAGCGGCCGATTTCGACCAGGGCATTGGTGGTGCCGGACAGCGCCGACAGGACCACCAGCTTGGGGCTGTCGTCGCCGGTGATCAATTTCGCCACACTGTGCATACGCTCGGCCTTGCCTACAGAGGTGCCGCCAAATTTGAGGACTTGCATGGTCTGATGTTCCCGTTTTATAAAGTGATTGAAAATTTCTCTCCAAGGGCCCGCAGGTCGCGCTCCACGTCAGCGAGCAGGGGAATACCCTCGCTGCGGCGCCGGCTTTCCATCTCCCGTTCCGGATCGCCGGGGATCAGGACGGCCGGTTCGCCGTCCACCGGCCGGGCTGCGCGAAAGCGCCGGATCCAGCGGTCCATATGTTCCCTGAACTCGGCCTCCGGGCGGAAGGCGTCGTTGCGCATCGCGCCGAAGAAATGCCCCAGGCCCGTGCCCACAGGATCTGCCGGCGGGGACAGGAAACTCACGAAAGGCGGGGCCCAGGGTCCGTAATTCGCCCCCGAAAACACGGCGGAGAAAATATCCACGATGGCCCCCAGGCAGTACCCTTTGTGGCCACCGTGTACCCTGTCCCCGCCCAGGGGCAGGAGGGCCCCGCCCTGCTTCAGCACTGCCGGGTCCGTAGAAGGCGCTCCCCCCGGGGCCTGCACCCAGCCCTCGGGCGCGTTTTCGCCCAGGCGCTGCAGAATCTCGAGCTTGCCATTGGCCACGGTGGTGGTGGCGAAATCCGCCACGAAGGGCGGCTCCTCCCCTGCGGGAATGGCCACCGCAATGGGGTTGGTGCCGAGCATGCGCTCTGCGGAAAAGGTGGGGGCCACCAGGGGGCTGGCATTGGTCATGGCCATGCCGGTCATGCCGCGCTCCAGCGCCTGCATGGCATGGTAGCCCGCAATGCCGAAGTGATTGGAGTTCCGGACGCTGACCCAGCCGCTGCCACAGGCCGCCGCCTTGTCCATGGCCAGGGCCATGGCCTGCGGAGCCACCACCAGCCCCAGTCCCCCGTCCCCGTCCAGGGTCGCCGTAGAAGGGGTCTCGTGGACCACCCGCGGCCTGGCGGCGGAGTTGATCCGCCCGCCTTCCCACAAGCGGACATATCCCGACAGCCGGGCGACGCCATGGGAATCCACCCCGCGCAGGTCAGCGGACAACAGCACACGGGCGGCCAGCGCCGCCTCGTCGGCAGGCAGACCCATAGCCAGGAATACTTCCCCTGCGAAGGTCCGCAGGCGCTCATAGGCGAATACCCCTTCTGTCTCTATGCTCATCGGCTGGTCACGGCTTGAAGTTCTCGGTCGGCGGCGTTAGGCCTGGGCAGCGGGACCACCGAAATTCATGGGGATATTGATCGGTTCCTGGTCCTGGATATTGCCGTTGACGGACTCAAATTTCTTGATGTTGTCCGCAAGGGCCTTGAGCAAGCGTTTGGCATGCTGCGGCGTCAGGATAATGCGGGACTTGACCTTGGCCTTCGGGACACCGGGCATCACATTCACGAAATCCACCACAAATTCAGCGTTGGAATGGGTGATGATGGCGAGATTGGCGTAAATGCCTTCCGCCATGTCTTCGGACAGCTCTATATTCAGTTGCTGCTGCTCGTTGTTCTGGGCATTGTCCATGTCGAAGCGTTTGGATGGCAAAGGTAGACAATGCACCAGACATAATCTACGCGGTTTCGGGGCAGAAGGGACCGTGAACCGGGGAATATGCGTATTTTTAGGAAAACCCTCCCGCCATGACGCACTCCATCAAGCGGGGCGGCGCCGTGGCGCCGGCACCCTCCTCCGGGATCAAGACCTGGGCCAAAGACGACCGTCCCCGGGAAAAGTTGCTTTACAAAGGCGTGCAGGCGCTCAGCGACGCCGAACTGCTGGCCATCCTTTTGCGCACCGGCCACACCGACGGGTCCGCCCTGGACCTGGCCAAAAACCTGCTGGCCCGGGTGAGCCACAACCTGCAGGAACTGGGGCGCCTGGATGTGCAGGACCTGATGCAGATGAGGGGCATAGGGCAGGCCAAGGCCATCACCGTGGTCGCCGCCGTAGAGCTGGGCCGCAGGCGCCAGGCGGGCAATCCCCTGGAAAAACCCCTGATCCGCCACAGCAAAGACGCCGCCAATCTGCTGAAAACCCTGCTCGCCGACCATCCCCACGAAGTGTTCGCCGTGCTGTTCCTGAACCGCAGCAACCGCGTGGTCCACTACAAGATCACCAGCAGCGGCGGCATCACAGGCACCATCGTGGACCCGCGGCTGATCCTGCGCATGGCCCTGGAGCACCATGCGGTCAGCTTTATCGTCTGTCACAACCACCCGTCGGGGCAGCTGGAACCCAGCCGGGCGGACAAGGACCTGACCCGCCGCCTCCGGGAGGCCGGCGCCCTGCTCGAGATCCGCCTGGTCGACCACATCATCGTCTCTTCGGCAGGCTATTTCAGCTTTGCCGACCAGGGCTGGCCCTGAGGCTTCAGGGTTCCAGCTGCTCCCAGGCCAGGCGGCGGTACTTGCCGAGGGCCAGCCAAAGCAAGGCTGCCGAAAGCAGGCAGCAGGGCAGCACCAGCGCCGGTCGGTCCGCGATGCAGTAGTGCAGGAAACCCACCAGGCCGGGCACCCCCATGACAAAGAGGGATTTCATGAAGTTGCCCGTGCGGGCATGTATGTCCGGTTTCTGGGAAAAAGGCATGCGCCTCAGGTACACGAAACCCATGAGGACGCAGAACAGCGCGACGTTGATCAGGCCCAGCAGCAGGTCGGCCAGCACGCGCAGCGGCCAGACCCAGAGGGTGAAGGCCGCGATGAGACAGTAAAAAGGAAGAAAATATTTTACCAGGGTCGCCTTCAGGGCCCCGGCCAGCAGTTCGCCTGGCCGCGCCAGCGGCGGCACCCGGAATATCCAGGCCGCCGCATAGCGCTCCGCATACCGCAGCTGGGCAATTGCGGTCAGCATGGCAAAGCTGCTGAAATAGATCATCAGCACGTAGAACCGCGTCTCCGGCAGTTGCTGCCATTTCGCGGCGAAATCGCCCTGCTTGGCGAACCCGAAATAGACCATATATATCACCACATAGGCAAAGGCGGGATATACTTTCAGCCGGAAATCGCGGCTCCTTCCGCTGAGCAGCCACACCAGCTCGAAGCCGGCCTGCTCGTAGACCCCCCGGGTAAAAAAGCGCGCCAGGCCGCGCCAGCGGTCCCTGCGCGGCAGGATGCCGGCCCTCCGGGGCCGGCTGGCCGCCATGCCCCCCAGCCGGCGGTTGAAAGAAGGCGCCAGATAGCGGACCACGAGGACCATGCTGAGCAGGGGCATCAGCAGCGCCAGGGCGCCCAGCCAGGCCAGCAGACCCTGCGTGGCGGGATCGGCAGGCTGGGTCAGCAGCGTCCAGGCGCCCGCAAACCAAAGGGGCGGGGCCAGCCGGAAAGCGCGGTGGGCGAGGATGTCGTAATGCAGGAAGGCGGTGCTGCCGCTGAGCCGGGGGATGAGGTAATACAGGGCGAAAACGGCTATGGAAAACAGGATCTGTACATAGTTTATAATCTCCTTGAAGCGGTCGGGACGGGTGAGCACCTGGATGAGCAGGTAGACCGCGTTGACCAGGAAAAGGGTCAGTAAGGCCGCCAGCAGCACCAGCACCAGGAAGAGCACCGCGGCCAGGGTCCCATACCGGAGCATCATCCAGCCCGTAGCGGGCAGGCAGAGCGGAGCGATGATCTTGCAGAGGTGGATGCTTATGTGCAGAAGCCGGGAGATCAGCAGGGTGCGCCCCGAGACGGGCTTCGGCAGGATGATGACGTTGTCCCTCAGGTCGACCAGCACCTCGGTAAAATCCGAGATCAGGGTCATGGCCAGCATGAACATGTACAGCGAGAAAAAGGCTGTGAGCTGCAGCAGCCGCGGGGCAGGGAGCAGAAAAACCGACAGGAAAAAAAAGCCCAGGATCAGGGAGAAAGCCATGGTGATCAGGGTGGCCTTCCTGACTTCCCGGCGGCGGCGGTGCCGCAAAAAGGCACCGGGACGGCGGTCGTCCATGAGCAGCTTGACCTCCAAGATGGCGCGCAGCTGCCTGCTGTCTGCGCCCAGCCGCCGCCAGAGGGGGGCGGGCCACATGAGGAACCTGAGGAGCAAGGCATTCATGACCTACCGCACGGGGGTTCAGGAGGAGGGACCGCTTCCCTGCCCGAAAGCGCGGATGAAGGCACCGGCCAGGTCGCCTTCCTCCTCACGGGCCGTCAGGCGGGCGAAGACGGCTTCCAGAGAAGCCCCGCTGCCGCTGCGCAGCTCTTCAAAGCTGCCGTCGGCGACGATGGCCCCGTCGCGGAGGAGGATGATCCTGTCGGAGACCTTTTCGACCACGTCCATCATGTGGGAGCAGTAAAAGATGGTCTTGCCTTCCCCCGCTAGCCGGGCGATGATGTCCTTGACCATAATGACGGCGTTGGCGTCCAGGCCGGAGAGGGGCTCGTCGAGGATGAGGATTTCCGGGTTGTGCAGGAGGGCCGAGATGATCAGCACCTTTTGCCGCATGCCCTTCGAAAAAGTCTCCATGCGCTGATCTCCGGCATCGCCCAGCCCGAAGGCCTTCATCATGGCCAGGGCCCGCTCCCGGATCAGGGGTGCAGGCAGGCCATACAGCCGGCCGGTAAAGGACAGGTATTCCATGGGCGTCAGCACCTCGTAGATCTCGGCCTGCTCCGGCACATAGCCCATGCGCCTTTTGATCTCCATGGCCTGCTCCCGCATGTCCATGCCAAAGACCGACACCTCACCTTCATATTCGCTGATGAGGCCGGTGAGTATCTTCACCGTCGTGGATTTCCCCGCACCATTGGGTCCAATATACCCAATGACCTGGCCGGCGGAGATCTCCAGGTCTATGGCTTTCAGGACCAGGTGCTCCCCATAGCTCTTCCGCAGCTGCCGGATCCGGATGATGGGATCAGGGTTTCCTACCATAATAGCGATTGATGCGCCAAAGGTACGGCGTGCCGGCCACACGGGGACAGCCGTCATGTCGCGGCGGAGTGCGGGACCGCCGCTCAGCTTTCCAGCAGATGAAGGCTGCTTTCCGTAAACTCCTTCAGGGAGCTGAGCCGCATGTCTGCCAGCACATAGCGGGGGTCGCTGCGCCGGTGAGCTTCAGGCACGGCCACGGTCTTCATGCGGGCCGCTTTGGCGGCGATGAGGCCGGTGATGGAATCCTCGAAGGCAATGCATTGCAGCGGAGAGCTGCCGAGTTCCTGGGCGCAGGCCAGGTATACGGCGGGATGAGGTTTTCCATAGGCCTCGTTTTCGGCCGAGTAAAAGGCCTGGAAATAGGGCCGGATGCCGAGGTGCCCCACGACGGTCTGGATGAGCTCCATGGGGGAAGAGGAGGCCAGCCCCGTCTTGAAGTGCCGCTCGCGAAAAAACTGGAGAATGTATTCCAGCCCATCCATGGGCGTCCCCTGCCGGAGGATCTTGTCCGTCACCCGGTCCAGGATCTCGCCGGTGACCTCCCGGGGGCTTTTGTCCTTCCACTGGAAATAACGGTGCCAGTAGTCCACCACCTCGCTGGTGCGCAGGCCAGTGGTGTGGGCATAATGCTCAGGCTCCAGGTGAATGTCCATGCCGGCGAAGACCTCCTGCATGGCTTCTCCCCATAAGGGCTCACTGTCGATCAGCAAGCCGTCCATATCGAAGATCACCATATCCAGCCGCATTGTGATTCATTGAAAATTCAGGGGGCAAAATTAATTCTTTCAAAAAATATAAAAATTTCTTGATTTCTGCAAATGTTGTCATACTTTTGCCTTACCCTATTAAATCTATAGAGTGTATGACTAAGCATGGATTTCCCTCCTTTTGGTGTTGTCCCCTTCCGCAGGGATAAGCAGGCTTCAGCGAGGATTGCAGCGTTTAAATTGCCCATCGTTAATACATTGTAAAAGCCTTCCTGCCCCGCGGAGAGGCTTTTCATTATACACATTAACCCATTGACCCATTGATCCAAAAGAGACCTTATGCAAAGTTTCCGTTCTGAACTCGAGAACCCGGTGGTAGCCAGGGAAGTACTGGAGTTGGACCGCAAAATCAAGGCCTTCCGCAGCGGAGCCATGCCGGAGCAGTATTTCAAGAGCCTGCGCCTGGCCCGGGGCATTTACGGGCAGCGGCAGCCGGGGGTGCAGATGGTCCGCATCAAACTCCCCCACGGCAAACTTACTTTTGCCCAGTGGAAGCGCATTGCCGACATTTCCGACGAATACGCGACCGGCAACCTCCACCTGACCACCCGCCAGGATATCCAGCTGCATTACGTGAGCCTGGACCGGACGCCGGAGCTCTGGTCAAAACTGAAAGAGGACGGCATCACCATCCGGGAAGCCTGCGGCAACACGGTGCGGAACATCACGGGATCGACCATTGCCGGCATTGATCCGGACGAGCCCTTCGACATCACGCCCTATGCCCAGGGGGCTTTCGAATATTTTGTCCGCAACCCCATCTGCCAGGACATGGGCCGCAAGTTCAAGATTTCGTTCTCCTCCAGCGACAAGGACACGGCCTGGAGCTTCATCCATGACGTGGGCGTGATCCCCAAGATCCGCGAGGTGGACGGACAGCCGCGTCGCGGCTTTAAGGTGCTTATCGGCGGCGGGCTGGGCGCCCAGCCTTACCTGGCCCAGGAAGTGTTCGATTTCCTGGAAGAGGACCTGCTCATGCCATACATCGAGGCGGTGATCCGCGTCTTCGACCGCTACGGCGAACGCACCAACCGCCACAAGGCCCGCATGAAATACCTGCTGGCCAAGCTGGGGCTGGAAGAGTTTACCCGGCTGGTGCAGGAAGAATGGAATGCCTTGAAAAATCAGCGTTACCATATAGAGGATCGGACAGAAGACCCGGTCCTGCCCCCGGCAGCTGAGGCGCCCGCGCATGAGGTGAAGGACCCTCAGGCCTTCGCCCTGTGGCAAAAGACCAACACCTTCGTGCAGAAGCAACCCGACTACCGGGCCGCCTACATCCGCATACCGCTGGGCGACATCAGTTCAGACACTTCCCGCTTCCTCATAGAGAAGCTGCGGGCCGTCGCCGCCGACGACGTGCGGGTGGCTCCCCAGCAGGGCCTGTTGCTGAAATATATCCGGCCCGAACACCTGTCCTATGTGTACAGCGTGCTGGAAGAAGCCGGCTTCGCCAAAGCGGGCTACGACAGTGTAGCAGACATCACCGCCTGCCCTGGCACCGACACCTGTAACCTGGGTATTTCCAGCAGCACCGGCGCCGCTGTGGCCATGGAGGAAGTGATCGAGAAAGAATTCCCCGAACTGCTGACCAACAGCGACATTCATATCAAGATCAGCGGCTGCATGAACTCCTGCGGTCAGCATGGCATCGCCAACATCGGCTTCCACGGCAGCTCCATCCGCGTGGGTAAAAAAGTCCTGCCGGCCCTGCAGGTCCTGCTGGGCGGCGGCATCGAAGGGGACGGCAAGGGGCGCACGGCGGACAAGGTCGTGAAGGTACCCAGCAAGCGGGGCACCGACGTGCTGCGCATCATACTCCGGGACTATGCCGAGAACCGGCTGGAGGGCGAGCGTTTCAACGCCTATTACGACCGGCAGGGGAACAAATACTTCTTCGGCCTCCTGAAACCGCTGGCCCTGCTGGAGGACCTGGTCGACAGCGATTTCGTGGACTGGGGCCGGGATGTGGACTTCGTACCGCAGATCGGTGTCGGGGAATGCGCCAGCGTGGTCATTGACCTGATCGGGGCGCTGCTCACCGACGCCGAGGAAAAACTGGCCTTTTCCCGGGAATACCTGGATGCCGACCAGTATGCCGACGGGATATTCCAGAGCTATGCCGTCATGATACACACGGCCAAAGCGCTGCTGCTGGAAAAAGACGTGAACTGCAACACCCATATCGGGATCCTGAACGATTTCGATGCCCATTTCACCCAGGAAGGCGGGGAGTTCAATTTCCCCGATGGCTTCAAGGCCACGGTGCTGCGCATCAACGAAAACAAACCCGGGAAAGAATTTGCCGAAAGCTACTACGCAACGGCTGCAGCTTTCCTGGAACAAGCCAAGGCCTACCGGCAGCAGGAGATGGCGGTAAGCGAGGCATAATGCTGACAAACGAAAGAACATGACGTCCACATCGATAGGCACGCTGGAAAGAAAACCGAAACTGACGCTGGTGGGCGCCGGCCCGGGAGACCCTGAATTGATCACCCTGAAAGGGATCAAGGCCCTGCAAACGGCGGCCGTGGTGCTCTACGACGCCCTGGTCCACCCCGCCCTGCTGGACCACGTGCCGGCCGGGGCCATCAAACGCTTCGTGGGTAAGCGGGCAGGGCTGCATACCTACTCCCAGGATGACATCAACGAAATGATCGTCCGCTATGCCTTGTCCTACGGGCATGTGGTGCGTCTCAAGGGGGGTGATCCTTTTGTTTTCGGCCGGGGGTATGAGGAGATTACCTATACGGAAAGCTTCAACATCGAAACCGATGTCGTGCCCGGGCTGAGCAGCGCCACGGCGCTCTCCGCCCTGAAAAAGATCCCCCTCACCACCCGGGGCATGAACGAGAGCTTCTGGGTCCTGACCGGCACGACCAGTGACCGGACGGTATCGAACGATATTTTCCTGGCGGCCCAGACCAGGGCCACCGCGGTGATCCTGATGGGGCTGAAAAAGCTGCCTGAGATCGCCGACATCTACCGGGAAGCCGGCAAAGGCGCTTTGCCCGCCGGCGTCATCATCAACGGCAGCCTGCCGAACGAACAGTTCATCACCGGTACGGTGAATGACATCGTCGACAAGGTGCATCAGGCCGATGCCAGCGGGCCTGCGATTATCCTGGTGGGTGAAGCGGTGAAAAAGCAGCTGTCGCGGGACGGTGCGGAGAGCGCCGGCGCCGCCTGGCCCGGATGGGAAAATCTCCCGCATCCCGAGCTGCTGGCCTGATCGTTCAATTCCCAGCCATGACCCAGCCCGACAACGAGGCGTCCAACACCCTTTTCCCGGTCTTCCTCAAGACGGCGCACCTGCATACCCTGATCGTGGGCGGCGGGGCCGTGGGGCTGGAAAAGCTCAGCGCCCTGCTGGGGAACTGCCCGGAGGCCCAGGTGACCCTGGTGGCCCCCGAGATCGATCCCGCCATCCGCAGCCTCGCCCAAAGCGCCCCGAACGTGGAGCTGGCCGAGCGTCCCTTCAGCTCCTGCGACCTCTACGACAAGGACCTGGCCATCGTGGCTACGGCGGATGCCGCGCTGAACGCCAGCATCCGGGACATGGCCAAGGCCCGGCGCGTACTGGTCAATGTGGCGGACACCCCTGCCCTCTGCGATTTTTACCTGGGCTCTATTGTCTCGAAGGGCAGCGTGAAGATCGCCATCTCCACCAATGGCAAGTCCCCCACCGTCGCCAAAAGGATGCGGGAGGTCCTCACCGAGATCATTCCCGATGAAATGGAAGGGGTGTTGCAGCATCTGGGGGAGATTCGCAGCAGGCTCCGCGGAGATTTTGCCGCCAAAGTACGGCGGCTGAACGAGATCACGGCCGTCCTGGCCGGAAAAGACGACCCCGCCTAAGGATTTCCTTACTTGAAAAAAATGGATTTCAGCTCTTCAGCCTCCTCGGGCTTCATTTTCCCGCCGAGGACCAGGCGCACCTGCCGGCGCCGGAGAGCCCCCTCGTAGAGCTCGATCTCTTCAGCGGTCTCGGGCTCCAGCTGTGGCACCTTGCGCGGCCGCCCGTTGGGGTCTATGGCCACAAAGGTGAAAAAAGCTTCGTTGGACGGGTATTTGTACTGCTGCACGGGATCCTCGCCCCAAACGCCCAAATGCAGCTCCATGGAGGTGTGGAAGGCCCGG
>CBINPH010000041.1:0-13852 GCA_966252445.1 uncultured Chitinophagaceae bacterium
CAACGGCCGCCCGGCAGCCGGCAGCTGTCCCCGGGAAGTTCCAGGAACACGACACCCTGGGGATAGCTGGCAATGATCATGCGCGAGCGCCGCCCCTGGCGGCTGTCCAGCTGCAGTTCAGCGCGGAAGCCGCCCTTCTGCTTCTTAAAGCTCAGCAGGCGGGTCTGTCCCCCGTCCCCGATCAGGCTGCCGGTGTTGGGCGAAATGGCAAAACGCTGTGCCGCACTGCGGCCGCCGAGGGGAATCACCAGGGCCATGGTCTTGGGCCCGTAGCTCACCGTGACCAGGGCCCGGGCCGAGCGCTGGACGATCAGGCCCGCATCGGGATAGTGGGCAATGAACGGCGCCGGGGCCTTTCCCGGCGCCAGCGGGAACCCCTCCGCCGCATCCTGCAGGTAGGCGATGGCGATCCGGCGCGCTTCCACGGCCTCCCGGTAGAAGCCGTCGGGGCAGCTTTCCCCGACGAATCGGCCGTCCCCGTTGACGGCCTGGCGCTCCAGGATCTGCAGGGCTAGCCGGGGCTCGGCCCATTGCGCCTGCGGCTCCCGGAAGTGCGCGGCCATCCAGGCCAGGTAGGATACATGCTCGAAGGAATGCAGGGACCAATCCAGTCCCGAGGGAAAAGCCAGGTCCCCCGAGTCCAGGACGATGCCCTGGAGAAAGCCCCATACCTTTCGCACATTGTGCTCGGCAAAAGGCCGCAGCTCGGCGGCCAGGGATGGATTGATCAGCCTGGCCATCAGGTAGGCGTCGCCCATGGACATCCCGGCAACCATCTGGTAGGTCGGGTGGTAAAATCCATGGTTTTCGAGGGCATAGCTGGGATAAAGGGTCTGGGTGGTGATCCAGGCAGACAGCTCCCCGGAAGAATCTGCAGGCACCGTATAGGTATTGGCCAGGTATCGCTTGGCCGTTTCCAGCCAGCGGGCCGCCCTCGGATCATCGGGCATCCAGGACGCCGCCAGGGCGGCGATGTTGGATTGCCAGGCGTTTTCTTCTGCCTTGGAGTCAAAGCGGTAGCCCGAGGGAGGAGGTTTGCGGGACAGCCAGTCCGCCTCGGCGGCCACCACGCGGCGGCAGGCCTGCAGCAAGGCCGGGTCCAGCTCCTTGTCGAGCATGGCGGCGGCGAAGCCCAGCGAGGAGGCCCAGAGCGAGCTCTGCCAGCCCCGCGGATCGCCGGAGGACATCGCCGGCGTTACCCCCCAGCGGTGCCCGTCAACGGCCGGTACGCTGTCCGCCGCGGAACGGTGCGTGGCGGTGGCATAGCGCAGCGCCGCCGCTACCCGGGCCAGGCGATGGCCGCGCCTCGGATCCTGGGGCAAGGCCCGTATCAGCACCGCATAGCTCAGCGCGATGCCACAGCTGCCGCGTATGCCGCCGTTGCCGCCGGAAGCCCCGTCGCCGAAGTAACCGGCGCCCGTCACGGCGGGATAATCCTTCCACACGGACTCCGCCCAGGGCTCGAAGCGCAGCAAGGCCTGCAGGTACTCCGCCGCAGGGCCCTTTATACCGGGGGGGCCGGCCGCCGGCGCCTGCGCGGGCGCCGGCGTGCCCCGCAGGAGGGCGGTAAAGATCAGCAGCACGCTCCAGCACGGAGCATACATATTACGTATATGCATGAGGGTATTCTTTCCCGCCGAGAAAGGGGTCCTCCCCCGCGGGCTGTGTTCAAAATAAGGCATTTTATCCTTCTTGGCCTCAGCGGCCAAAGACGTCGATCTCTCCGGTCACCATATACGCCAGGGGTCCGCTGAGCCCGGTAAAACGCCAGTAGCGTGCCTGGGGCATGGATGCGATCGGGTACACCTGCCCCTCATTCGTCAGGCGGTTAAAGGGGAACACGCCCAGGTCGGTCCAGGTGGTGCCGTCTTCGCTGACCTCCAGCTGAAAGGAATCGCAGCCGCGGTCGTCGTCCTTCATGCGGTAGATCCGGAACGCCGTGATCGTCCTGGAGACGCCCATGTCCACGGTCACGAAATGCGGGTACTGGGAATGGTCCACCCAGGTGTGCCAGCGGGTGCCGGGGTTACCGTCGATGACGTTGGACGCGAGGTTGGCCGCCCCGGGATGCTCGGTGGAAAAGCTGACCACCTGCCATCCGCTCTTGTCCAGCTGGAACTGGGCGTTTTCCTCGTAAGGGGTATAGAACGTATCTATGCTCATGGAGTCGGGCAGGTAGACCGTCCGGAACTGGAATGAAGAGCCGGAAGCCATGCCTTGCAGGACCGTATGGTCGTCGTCGGCAGCGACGCTGAGCTGGTGCTCTTCCCCTGTGGTATCGGTAAAGCGCAGCTGGGTGGCGAAGGCGCCCCCGGAGATGTTGGCCGCCCCCCACTCCACCACCACGGAATCTCCCGAAGCCGCAATGAGGCTGGAGTTGACCGGCCGGTTCAGCAGGCTGGCCTGGTATTTATCCCCATAGCTGGCGCTCAGCACTTCCACGGGCACCGACATGTGGCCTTCTCCATCCAGGGTGACGATATGAAAGACATAGGACTGTTCCGCCAGGTTATCGATGATCACCCCCACGCTGTCCTGGCCGGCAGGCATGTCCACCTCCACGGAGTCGGCATGATCATTCCAGTAGACCCGGGCCTTCTGCACCGAAGGATCAGAACTTCGGTGCCAGGAAAGCCCTATGCGGTTATGGCCCGAATAGGCCCGGGCGCCGAGCACCTTCCCCGGATACACAATGCCTCCCGGAACGATGAAACCCTTATAGGTCTCATCCATTTTCTTGCACCCGCCGAAAGCCAGCAAGAACAGACTGGCTGCCGCTAAGATGCTGCAAAACTTGCTCATATCTTTATGTTTAGTGTTCATGATGGTTGATGGCTTCAGGGAACGATCTGTCCCCAGATATCCAATTCTGCGATGACGACCTGGCCGGAGCTTCCGTAGGTCTCCAGGGATTTCCAGCGGATATAGCGCACGGGGGGACGCAGATGGTCAAAGGCAAAGTCCTCGCCCAGAAACCAGCCGTAGTTCTTGTCCTCCGCCGTGATGCTGCCCATGGGCAGGCCGGAAGGCTTGAAAGAGTGGAACGTGCCCAGCAGTTGCCAGTTGGCCCAGCCGCCATCCGGGTCGGGATCATTGGAGCCATACAGCTCAAAGGTCTTCACCGCAGAACCGGCATACAAGTGCGAGGTCTCCTGCTGGTGTTCCACGACCCGGCTGATGATGACCTTCTGGCCCAGGTCTATGGTAAACCACTGAGGAAGCGTGGTGGCGTTCGACGAGGCGAAGATGCCTGCATACCCGTTGATCACGCCGTCCCACAGGTGTTCCAAGACATAGCTCTCGGCCGGGATCCAGGTATCTGTGGGCAGGTGCAGGGACTGCCAGGTGTTTTTCGGGATCTGCTCCTCGTAGATGGGCGTGAGCGTCTTGATCAGGGTGTCCGACTTGTTGTTCCAGCGGTCTCGTACGTATACGGCGAATTTCTTCTCCGTAGCCTCGAACCCGCGGGCCGAAAAGCTTCCTTCCAGCGCTCCCGTATAGAAAGTGGTTACCGGGGACCAGGTGCCCAGCCCGGTGGTGTCCAGCATCACTTCAATGGCCAGGTCGGCCTGGCTTGCATTGCGGAAGCTCACCTGCACGCCGCCGAAAGTAGGGCTGAGGTCCAGGGAGTCAAAAACCGAGAAGACAGGCGGCGTCAGCGGCACCACGGATATGGTGAGCGGCTCGGAAGCCTTCTCATTCTTGCCCACGGAATAGATGTTCACGGCATGGGCCAGGGTGTCTCCGAAACCGTCGAGACGCAAGGTGTCCGTGTAGTAGGAAGCCTTGGCTTCCCGCACCATGCCGGGCTGGGTCTCATAGACGGCCTTGACATAGGCCAGCGAGGGGTCCTGGGGCAGGCGGTAGGTGATCACGGCCCCGCCGGGCACCTCCTCGACATGGACGTCGCTGACCTGTGCCGGCACCGACGCATCGTCGGTGATGTGGTCGATCCGGCCCTGCTTGGAGCAGCCCGCCCATGCAGCGGCGGCCAGCAGGATGACGACACTATATATGATGTGTTTCATGACTGAATTTTTGTGTAATCAATGGCTGTACATAGCCCGGTGATGCTCACCAGCCTATGTTCTGCACCAGGTTCCGGTTATTGGTTATTGTGTTGTCCGTGATCGGGAAGAAATAGTCCTTCAGCCCGAAGGTCGGGTTGAAGATCACCGAGGGCCGGTAATAGGCCGCCGCCTGCTCCTGCATCAGGTCCCAGCCGGTGACCGGCTCGTTCATGACCGAAGCGGCTTCCTTCCAGCGGCGGAGGTCCCAGAACCGGTGTCCCTCGAAGGCCAGCTCGATGAGGCGTTCCCGGTGAATGATCGTCCGCAGCCCCTGCTGCGTCGTATACGCACCGGGGTTATTTGAATACGTGTCCCAGGCCTCCTGCACACCCGGCAGCCCGGCACGGGCCCGGACCAGGTTCAGGTAGGTATAGACTTCCGCACCCGGGCCCTGCGATTCGTTCAGGGCCTCTGCGTACAACAGGTACAGATCCGCGAGGCGCATGATCGGCCAGGGATAGGAAGTCACTGAATAGGTGTTGCCTGAGTTGGCGATCACGTTCTGGTAATGCACCAGCTTCTTGATGAAATAGCCCGTGACCGACCCGAAATTCGGTTTCCCGAAACCATTGCGCTGCCGGTATTTGGCTTCCAGGTAATACAAGCCTGTAAAGTTCTTGTCGTCGTACTGGCCCTGGCCATACCAGATCCCTCCGTCGAATCCCATATCGGCATAGAACCTGGGCTCGCGGCGGAAATTCATCTGGGCCGAGACGTACCCGAACCGCACATAAAGCTTGTCGCTGTCCCCGGCAATGTGAAGGTCATACCGATGTCCGTAGTTCCAGGTCTTGTCCTCGTTGATGGGCACCCCGTGTTCGCTGTAGAACAGCTCGGCCATCTTCAGGGGCGGGGACAACTGGCCGTGGATGGCGGTGATGTCCAGGTTCGCGGGGTTCATGCGCGGGGTGATGAGCGCCTGAAGACCCGATGAACTGGTCTGGGTGTTGGCCCAGACGATGCCGCTGTTCCACCGCTCGCATACGGCATTGCGTATGCTGAGCTGGGTCATGATGGTGTCGGAGAGGTTGTACTGCTGAAAGTCAGGTTGGTAAACATAGAGCTTCATGCCCAGCTCCGCACAGCGGTCTACGGCCGCCTTGCAGGCCGCCGCCGCCGCATCCCACTTCTCCTGGGAATGCTCGGTGCTGAACAGGGGCGTGCCATCAGGGTTCTTCAGCCCGGCTTCGTCGGGGTTGCCGTTGAACAGGGGGCTGGCCGCATACACCAGGACCTTGGCCTTGAGCGCCAGGGCGATGGTCTGGGTGATCCGCCCCAGTTCCCGGGTGGGGTCGTCGATCTCCCGGGGCAGGCCCGCCATGGCCTCGTCGATCAGCCCCACCACGTAGGCGAAGCAAGAATCCATGGGGGCGCGGGAAACCTTGACCTCCTCGGTGGTGACGTCTATGGGCAGGTTGGCCTTCATCAGGGGAATAGGGCCGTACATCTTCATGAGGTAGAAGTTGTAGTAGGCCTTCAGGAACTTGACTTCAGCTATCCAGCGGTTCCTTTCAGGGTCTTCCAGGTCGGGGACCTTGCCGACCTGTTCCAGAAAAATGTTGCAGTCCCTGATCGCTTTAAAGTAGAACCCCCAACGGTCGCCGTAGGGGCTGACTTTGTTCTGCAGGCCCCGCGCGATGTTAAAGTATCCTCCTTCGGTCTTAAACCGCCAGATCTCGTCGCCGCCGACCATGGCGGGGTCGTCGCCGAGATCGCCCTGATTGGGCAGGTATGAATAACAGGTGAACAGGAATTTCTCCGCTTCGTGACGGGTCGCGAAGGCGTTGTCGATGGTGGCCACGTTGTCGGGGACCACATCCAGGTATTGCTTGCAGGCGCTGCAGAGTCCCCAGAGGACACCTGCCATCGCCAGGGCAAGGATCGTATGTTTGTTCATGAGTTCATGCTTTATGTCGTGGAAAAGCCGGTGACCGGCGCTCCCCTAGTTGAAGTTCAGGTTCAGCCCTGCGTTGAAGACGCGCTGAATGGGATATCCCAGCCCGTTGCCGCCCATTTCCACATCCCAGAGGTCGAACTTGCTGAAGTTGAGCAGGTTGGTGGCGTTGACGTATATCCGGAAGGTCGAGGCGCGGATCTTCCGCTGCAAACGCCTGGGCAGGGTGTAGCCCAGCTCGACCTGCTTGAGGCGCAGGAAGGACCCGTCGCGCATGAACCAGGTGCTGGTCTGCGCGTTGTTCTCGTTGACACCGGGGCTCAGCCGCGGCCACAGGGCATACACGTCCCGGTGGTCTTCCGACCAGTGGTCGTCGGCATAGGCCTTGAGCAGGGCGTTCTCCAGCTTGCCGGGAATGGACTCGCCGTCATAGACGTAGCTGGCAAAGGGCGAGGTGGCCCGGGGATCGATCCAGAAAGACTCGTTGGCCAGTCCCTGGAAGAAGGCCGACAGGTCCAGGCTCTTATACCCTATGGACACCCCGAAGCCATAGACGATCTCGGGAAGGGTGGGATTGCCGATGGGCACCTTGTCCGCTTCGGTGATCTCTCCATCGCGGTTCACATCGGTGAACTTGATGTCGCCGCCACCATATTCACCGAAATTCTGCCGCGGCGAGTTGGCCGCCTCTTCGTCATCGGTGAACAGCTTTTCGGCGATGTACCCATAGGTCTGGTATATGGAATGCCCGGTATGGTAGCGGTATGGTTCCAGGTATTCCGGCTCCTCATATACTTCATAGCGGCTGGTGGCATAGGTGAAGTTTCCCATGGCCGAGACCCAGAAGTCATCCGCGAAGAACTGCTTGTAATCCGCCGAGATATCCACCCCTTCCCCGGAAGCGGCTCCCAGGTTGGCCCGGATGGGTGCAGAAAAACCGGCAGCCAGCGGAATGGAGGAGCGGGTCATGAGTATCCTGTCGCGGTATTGGCGGAAATACTCGGCATTGACGTTGAACTTGTCGAAAAGGCTGAACTCCAGCGCGAGGTTCTTCTGGGTAGAGGTCTCCCAGGTAATGTCGCTGTTCGCATAACGGGTGACCGTAATACCCGGCTGGGTATAGAGGGTGCCGGGATCCCGGCCAAAGGTGGCGGACTTGGCCGCGTCGTTCATATTCACATTGGAGAGATAGAAAAAGCGGTCTTCCGCCGTGCCGATGGCATCGTTGCCGATGATGCCGTAGGTGCCGCGCAGCCGCAGGTTGGTAACGACAGGCTTCAGGAAGGACATGAAGGCTTCGTTGGACAGGGTCCAGGCCAGGCCGACGGAAGGAAAGAACCCGAAACGGTGGTGCTCATCGAAGCGTTCGGAGCCATTGTACCCGAAGTTGAATTCCGCGTAGTAACGGCGGTCGTAGTCATAGGTCGCCCGGCCGGAAAGGCCCAGGTTGCGGAAGGGCAGGGACTTCTGGAGGTCGCCCGCATTCGCGTCCAGCCGGGTTTGCGCCATAAAGACCAGCATGGCGCTGAGGCCGTGCTTTTTGATGGTCTTGTTGTAATTGAGGCGGGACTCCAGGTAAAAGGCGGTACTGATTTCCTTGGGACCCTCATCATAACCCAGGTACTCGGTGCCGGTCTCCGGATTGATGTTCGTCGTCGCAAACACATTTTTCAGCACGTCGTAGCCCGCCAGTTCATACCAGAACGGGTTGTAAAACCGGCTTACGTCGAAGTACGAGGTGCGGTTGGTATTGACCATCGCGCTGAACGACAGGCCGTCGGTAACGAAATTCAGGTCCTGTTTCAGTTCCAGCTGCGCCAGCATGAGGGAGCGGGAGTAATCCTTATACCCCTTGACCATTTCTGCATACGGGTTGATATAAAAACCGTTGTTGTAATTCCCGAACATGATGTGCTTGACGTACCGGTGTGCGGAGTCGGTGGGAAAATAGGCCGGGAACAGCACGGGATTGGAGCGCATGACCTTGCGGTACATGGATGTGCCGCCGTCTATGGGACCGGTATAATCATCGAACGTACCGCTGAGCCGCACCGTCAGCTCCGTCGTCTTGGTCAGGTTGATGTTGACATTGGAGCGCAGGCTGTAGCTCTTGAGGTTGATGTTGTTGTTGAAATTGTTGCGGTGATCCACTTTCATCAGCCCGTTGTCCTTGTTGTAGGCGCCGGAAACATAATAGCGGGCTACGCCGCCCCCGCCGCTGACGCTCAGGTTGACGCGCTGGTTGGTGGTATAATCCTTGAACATCAGGTCCCGCCAGTCATTGGCCGGGTATACCACAGGATTGTCTCCGCGTGCGGTGCTCTCTATCTTCCGGTCCGAATACAGGATCACGCCCAGGGGGTCCCGGGTGCGCACGGCTTCATTGGCCAGCTTCATGTAGGTGACCGGATCGGCCAGCTCAATGTTTTTTGTCGGCGCGGACCAGGAGTTCTCCACCCGGAAGGACAGGTGGGCCTTGCCGACGGCGCCTTCCTTCGTGGTGACCAGGATCACCCCGTTGGCCGCCCTCGAGCCATACAGGGCCGTGGCCGTAGCATCTTTCAGGATGGAAAAGCTGGCGATGTCGTCGACCTGGAGACGGGCCAGGTCTGTGGTTGTCAGCTCTATGCCATCGATCAGGATCAGCGGGTCTTTTTTATACCCGAAGGTGGTGACGCCGCGGATGAAGAAGTCCGCGTTGTCCTGCCCCGGTTCCCCGCTCCGTTGAAAGGCGATCACGCCCGCTGCGCGCCCGGCCAGCGCGGTAGTCAGGTTGCTGGAAGGGACCTTGAGGTCGGAGGGTTTGATGGTGGTGACCGATCCCACCATGTCGGTTCTTTTCTGTTTGCCGAAGGCCACCACGACCACATCGTTCAGCTGGCTCGACACGGGGCTGAGTGAGATGCTGATCGTCCGCTGGTTGCCGACATACACGTGTTTTTCCACATAACCGATGTACCGGAACACCAGGGTATCGCCGTGGGTGGCCTCGATGGAGTAGCGTCCGTCGCCGTCGGTAGTACCGCCATTGGTCGTGCCCTGGACCATGACGGTGACGCCGGGCAGGGCCTGGTTGTCTGCAGCCGAGGCGACCATGCCGGTAATGAGGGAGCGCTGTTGAGCTGCCGCGGGCATCCAGCAAGCCAGCCCCAACAGGAGTAACAGGCTGCTCCCTATCCGGCGGGCCATTGGACCGCGCAAGGGAGGGCGCCAATGACGAGTCAGTGTAGCATTTTTCATACATGTGATATTTAAGGGTGAAAAAAAGCAATGCCGAGAGCAGGGTCGGGCCCGACAAGGGCCCGGCAACGCGGCCGGACAGGCATGTCCGGATACGTCTTTCCTGCCGGTAAAAATTTATGGAACGCGGTACACCAGCGGGTTCCGCCGGTCATCCTGGAGTGCATCTCCGATCTGCAGGGATTCAAAGTCCTCGTCCGAGAGGATATTCTGGATACCGTTGAACACCGCCCCGTCCGGCATGAATGCGCAGGTCATGGCGCGCCGGTAGCCGGGCGTCATGTTGGCATGGGCGCCGTGGACAATCAGTCCGTTGTGAAAGGAACAACTGCCTGCCTTCATCGTCGCGGCCACAGAAGGCAGTTGCCTGAACTGGGGATAGACATCGAATATGGCATCCATGTTCTTGCCGATGCCGGGATTATCAAAAGTGGTGGCGGTGTGCGTGCCGGGGAGGAAAAAAAGACAACCGTTTTCCAGGGTCGCGTCGTCCAGCGCCACCCATATCGACAGGGCGCGCCGGTCGCTGAAGGACCAGTACGGGGTATCCAGGTGCCAGGAAGTGGGATTGGCCCAGGGTCTTTTGATCAGGGCCTGGTCGTGCCATACCCGGATGCCTTCGGCTCCCGAGAGCTCGGCGGCCATGCGCCCGATGCGCTCATCGAGGATCAGTTCCCGCACGGCGGGATGGTCCTGCCAGAGGTTGATCAGCTGCTCAAACACCTTGTCATAGTAGTCCTTTTCCTTGTCGTCACCTTTGCCGTATACCGTGGCGCGGTCGGGCAGCTTGTGCCCCTTCCGCTTCTCGACCGCCTCGGAGACGGCTTGCCGCCAGCGTTCAAGCTCTTCGGGGGTCAGAAAATCTTCGATGACCAGGAAGCCGTCGCGTTGATAGCGCTCGACCTGCTCAGGGGAGAGGGTGTTTTTCATGGGTTGGCGTTTAAAGAATAGGTCAAAATAGACAGATGAGGTGATCAGTTGAGGGCAGTGGCGATTGTCTTTCAAATATACCTGTACCCCCCAGCGCCCTTTTGCACAATTTGGCCGTTCTAGGTCATTTTTTGGCACCCGGCCCGGGGCCCGGAAGCCATCCATGGCCAGTCATCCAATACACGAGGTCCTTCATCCACAGGTCACGGGGCGGCCGCTCCAAAAATCCGTGCCCTCCCCGCGCATAGACATGCAGGGTGGAGGGTACCTTCGCCCGCTGGAGGGCCTCATAGAACCTGATGCTGTTGGCGACGGCCACGACGCTGTCGTCACCGGCATGCACCAGGAAGGCCGGCGGGGTATGCGCCGTCACCTGCAATTCGTTGGAGAAGCGCTGCACCGCTGCGGCGTCCGGCTGCCCGCCCAGCAAGTTGTTTCGCGAACCCCGGTGTCCCAGGCTGTCGGTCATGCTGATGACCGGATATACCAGGATCATGAAATCCGGGCGAACGGATATCCCGCCCGCATCCGGGATCAGGACCCTGGAAAAATGGGTGCCCGCCGTGGCGGCGAGATGACCGCCCGCGGAAAAGCCCATGATGCCGATCCTGGACGGATCCACATGCCAGCGGCCGGCGTTCTGCCGGACACGGAGGATGGCCTGCTGGGCGTCCTGCAAGGGGCCGATCTCCTTGTGCAGCATGGTACGATCGTCGGGCAGCCGGTATTTCAGGACGAAGGCCGCGACCCCCATGTCCTGAAAGCGCCGCGCCATGGCAAAACCTTCGCGGTCGATGACCAGGGTGCCATACCCGCCGCCCGGGCAAATGATCACGGCCGTGCCCGTCGCCCTGGCGGCGTCCGGCAGGTACACGGTGAGCGTCGGGTGCGACACCTTCGACACCGCGCTGTGGCTGCTGTTGTAGCTTTCTTCGTCCGTGGCGGGCCGGGCATTGGGAATCTTTCCGGGATACAGGGGGATGGTATCCTGCGCTCCGCAGGGCCGGCGGCTTCCGGCAACGCATATAACGATAACGAATACACGAATAATAATTAATAGCCTGTTTTTGCTGTTCATCGGGCGGCATGTTGAGGTGGCTGATCAAAGGCACGGAGGAGCACCGGCCCGAGCAGGCCGGAGGGCTCCAGGGGATCTTCGGGATGATAGGGGGCCACGGCAGACCAGGTCGGCCTGTCGGCGGGCGGGAGGCGGCTGTCGCCGATCAGGCGGTTGACCCAGAGGTTGACCACCCGGATCTCCAGGGTATTGTCTCCCTGACGGAGGGCATCGGTGACGTCCACCTGCCAGGGCGGCGTCCATAGCCCGCCAAGCTCATGCCCGTTGAGGCGCAGCTCGGCCATCACGCCCACCCGACCCAGCTCCAGGACCACCCGCTCGCCCGGCTCTGGCCGGGCGGCACGGAAGGTCTTGCGGTATACCGCTGCGCCCGAATAATACCGTATGCTGTCCAGGGGACTGCGGGACCAATCGGTCAGGCTGTCCATCAGGACAGGAGCGGCAGGACCTCGCATGGCGCTATCGAAACGGACGGACCAGGGTCCGCCGAGCACCTGCAGCACACGGCCCTCGGGAAAATTCTCGCCGGCCGGAGACGCGCCGGCCGAAGGCCGGCGGAAAACGACAAACCAGCTTTGCGCGGGGGCGAAGCGCAGGGGAACATAGGTGCAGCCGCTATCCTGGCGGTAGGCAGGCAGCGGACGGATGGATCCGCTGACGGCATCCCAGAGCTCCGGCTGCCGGCCCTGCACCCGGAAGGCCGCCGTGACGCTCACCATGCTGTCGCTCTGGTTCGACAGGAAATAGATGTCGGCATCGGCCATTTGCCGGTGTACATACAGCAGGGGACTGCCCTCCGGCAGCTGCAGGTCGGGCCGCAGGCCCTGCCGGGCGAGGGCGGCGTCCAGGTCCATGCCCCGCAATACCGTGCCGCGGCCAAAGCGCACGGCCCGGACCTGCTTCCCGTCGGCCTGCTGCCACAGGCTGTCGGCCAGCCTCCTGACCACTTCATCGCAGCGGGGATACCCTTCCAGGCTGGGAGATCGTTCCGGCGGCTCCCCCAGGATGGTGGCGCCCTCCGCCACCAGCGCACTGATCTTCCGCAGCAGCTCGGGACGCATGGTCTTGAGTGGCGGCAGCACCATGAGGCGATAGGAGGCGCCGCCCGGCAGCACCAGCCGGCCGTCGCGCACCTGCAGGCGGTGCTCAATCACATCGGCATTGATATAATCAAAATCATATCCCTTTGGCAGGGCCGGCTCCCGTGTGCCCGTCATGCTCGGCGCCCCTTCGCCGATAAAGTAACAGACGTCGGCCACCGGCCTGCCCCGCTGCAGCATGAACATGCAGCGGCGCAGGTAATCGATCCAGGGCTTGGCATGAGGAAACCAGGTATTCTGCCTGTTGAATTCCGTGCCGAAGCCCGCATTCACCCCCGGCATGCTGTCGTAGGCCTGTTCGATGTACACATGCAGCAGGGTATGGTTTACCCCTTCGGTAAAGGACCAGTCGCCCCGCTTTTTCAGCAGCCCGGGATAGCGCTTGAACGCTTGTCCGCCGGCGGTGAAGGACTCGGCGAATACCTGCCGTTTGCCGTAGATATGGGCGGCAGAGGCGGCATCCCGCAGTTCTATGGTGCCCAGGTCCCCTTCTGTCCAGAACTCGCCGGCAATATCATCGGACTGCCCTCCGTAGAGGAGGAACTCGGAGGGGAACCCCCAATGCCCGTAGTTCTCCAGCCATACCCGCAGGCCATGAGCCTCGCTGAGCTGGCGCAAGCCGCCGACATATGCATAGGCGATCTTGTCGGCCACGAGGCGCCGCAGGTCCCAAAGGAAACGGTCGGACGCCTCGGCGCTGCCCACCAGGCGGCCCGACAGCACGGGCAGCCAGGGCAGCGGGTCATAGTGATATCGTTGTTTGAACGCCCCGGCGAAGCCGTCCGTCCAGTTCTCTGAGCCGGTTTCGTAGCTGTCCGCGACGACATGGCGGAAGGTTTTTCTGTCGTTGTCGGGAAGGCTGTCCAGTATGCGGCCTATGAACGCCTCAAAATGCGCCTTCAGGGCCTCGCTGCTCATCTTGTCCACTTCGGGACCGGTCGCCTCCGGCGGGGCCGGGGCATTGGTCACCCCTGTCGGTACCATGCCAATACGCTGAATAACCCAACGGCCGGGAGGCACCTGCCAGTGCAAGGTGCCGTCGGCGGCCAGGCTGTCGCCCAGCTGCTGCACCGTGGAAGGCGCCACCACCAGGGCGCTGTCCCCGGGCTCCGCCTGGCGGGGCCACTGGTAGGCGCCCCAGAGCGGATGCGGGGTCTGGTGCATCTTTGCCAGCTGCTTCTCGGGATAACGCTCCAGGCGGGCAGCGGAAGAGAGGCATATCTCGGCCAGGCCTGTCCCCGGACCAAAGCCCGACAGCAGCAGCCTGAAGCGCTCCGCCGTAGTTGCGGGAAAGGCGACGACGACCGGGGCGAAGGGTTCGGGGCCCACGTGGAGGGCCGGGTTGCTGCGGTTGATCTCAAAACGCCGCAGGGACACCCAGGTGCCGTTCCGGTAAGCCTGCAGTTCAGCCTGGGCAGCGACAGGATGCCGGGAGGGCCAGACGGCGAGGCTGCGCGCCGTGAATGCGCCCCTGGCCGCCCAGGAGATGCTCAACGACGACGACGCCGGCAGCAGGGCCACGGTAGCCGTGTCCCCATCG
>CBINPH010000042.1:0-13597 GCA_966252445.1 uncultured Chitinophagaceae bacterium
AATTCGAAGTGCTAGGCCCGCCGCCGGCGGAAAACGTCGCCTACACATTTCATCTCTACGACGACCAGCCCGTGATCGCGTCGATCCAGCGTTACCTGGACTGGCGCGAGAAAACCGGCGTGCCGATGTGGCTCGGCGAATCGGGCGAAAACAACAACCGCTGGTACCGGGATGCGGTCCGGCTGATGGAAAGCCAGCAGATCGGCTGGTGCTGGTGGCCCCTGAAAAAGATAGGGTCCAACAATCCTTTTGAAGTCAGGATGCCGCCGGGCTATGCCGGGTTGATCCGCTACTGGCAGGGCAAGGGCCCTGCGCCGGCAGCCGGGGACGCCTTCCGCATCCTGCAGCAGCTGGCGGAAAACTACCGCACCGCCAACCTCGTCGTCCACCGCGACGTGCTGCAGGCACTCTTTGGCGCAGCGAAATAATCCGGCGCCCTGCACAGGCCGGATGCGGGGGGATGCGGGCCTTATTCAGCAATCCCGTAATACCGGCATACCGCATGATAATCCTTAAAATCGGGTAGGGGACCGGCCGCACGGGCCAGGGATCCGGATGTGGACGGCTTGATGCACACCAGCCTCACGAAATGAAACCAGGACTGCGTGCTGGCCATCCCGTTTTGGTCCCTTTTCAGCCACATCTTCCCTGTACTGATGCTTGCGGTGACCCGGATTCCTCTTTCTGTATAATAAGGAAGCAAGGCCCAGGAGGCAAAGTCGCTGGTGTTGACGTACACCAGGTTCACCCAGTTGTTCACCACGTCGGTGGTGAGCACTTTTGGTGCATTGATTTGAAGCTGCAGGTAACCTGAAGCCACGGATCCAACCACTGTCCATATGGAATCCGTGATATCCACCGTATAGGCCTTAACGTTTGCATTTCCGGTAGCTCCCTTGTCGCCTTTGGGGCCTTGGTCGCCTTTGGGACCCTTGTCGCCTTTGGGACCCTGTTGCCCTGTTTCGCCCACAGGGCCGGCAGGACCCGGAGGGCCCGCCGGGCCTTCTTTGGTGCAGGCAGCGAAAAGAAGCGCAAGACAAGAGGTAATCAGTCCTTTGCTGATCCATGGGGTGAACGTTTTCATAGTGTATGTATTTTGGGGTGAACAAAAATGCTTTTCATTGGACCTTTACCCCGGCAATGACCAGGTGTCCCGGCATCGCAGCTGCCTTCCCTGAAGGCCCCGCCCTGTACCGGCCGAAAAAGAGTTGACATGCATGCACATGGTTGTCACCCGCTGTACGGGCCGTACAGCGCCGTGTTGTACGAGGGGGTTTCCGGCCAGGGGACAGGATAAGCCCCCGGCACTTAGCCGGCGTTTCATCATACCGTCAATAAATGTTGTGTCGAATGCTTTCATGGAGCGGGCGCCATCCTGGCCGGTGTGTGTACCTGCCGTGCTGGCGTCTTCCCGCCAGGGAAGTGCTCAAGGTGCTTCTTTTGCCTGAAAGCTACCGGGCATGGCTCCCGGTGTTGTTTGGGTTCGAACGGTTTTGGGTATTAACAAACGGTTATGACCAGGGTCACAGACACCAAATATACGGTTAATATTTTATTTGCGCCCGCCCCCGACGCGTGGCCAAGGGGTGACTGACCCCGGGCCCTGGCGGGCAAACACGGAAATACCGTATTTTGGGCCAAACGACACGATGCCTGAACAGATCACCATCCGTACGGTCCTTCGCCCCGGGGACCTGAGCTACGTGGCTTACCTGCATGGGCGGACCTACGCCGAGGAGTACGGGTACAGCATGGCCTTCGAACAATACGTGGCGCTGGGCCTGTGGGACTTTTACCAGCATTACGACCCTGAGCGGGAGCGCGTATGGCTTGCGGAAGACGGCGCCGGCATTGTCGGCTCCTTGCTGCTCATGCACCGCGGCGACAGCGCCCAGCTGCGTTTTTTCCTTGTGTGCCCTCCCTACCGGGGCCAGGGCCTGGGACGGCGGCTGGCGGGCCTGTTTATGGACTTCCTCGGGGAACGGGGCTACGCTTCAGCGTTCCTGTGGACCACACATGAACAAACCGCCGCGGCGCGCCTTTACCGGCAGATGGGCTTTCAACTGACCGACGAAAAGCCTTCCACGGCCTTTGGCAAAGCCCTGAGGGAGCAACGGTACACCTGGTTCCGTGCCGCCCCATGATGGGGCGGCTTTTCCCTGCCTGCCCCAGCATCAGCCTTTCGACAGCAGTTCCCTCAGTACCTCCGCCTCATTGTGGACCTCGTCCCGGGCAGCATACAGCAGGGTAACCGGGCCTTTGCGCACCTGCTCCCTGAGCAGCTGCAAAGCCCCGGGCTGGTCTTTCAGCTCCTGCAGGTACTTTTTCCGGAACTCGGCCCATTTGGCGGGATCGTGGGCGAACCAGCGCCGCAGCGTGGTACTCGGTGCCACCTCCTTAAGCCAGAAATCCAGGCGGGCTTTTTCCTTGCTGATGCCCCGCGGCCAGAGCCTGTCCACCAGCACGCGGCAGCCATCCCCGGCAGCCGGCGGTGTATAGATGCGTTTGATCTGAACGGACATGACCTCAAATATACGGCATCCTGGGCGGTCCGGATTTTGCAATATACAGGCGGGCCCGCGAGCCCGCATCCCTACATCCGGTAAAAAACCACGCCATGAAAGAGACCACCATCGATGCCACCTACCTGCGCCCGGAAGGGGATCGCATCACCGATGCCCCTGTCGTGCCCATCGCCCTGGCCGAAGCGGCGGACCAGCTGCGCCACGAGACCGCCTGGACCACCGGCGACCGCAACGGCATCACCCTGTTCAAGACGGAAGCCTTGCGCATCGTGCTTGTCGCGCTCCACGCCGGCGCTGCCCTCACCAAAGATGCCTCGGAGGGTGTCCTCTGCTTGCAAGCCCTCGAGGGAGATTTGCAATTCAGGACCCATGGGGAGCTGCTGGACTGGATCCCCGGGACGATGATGGTGCTGCATGCGGGGGTGCCTTATGAAGTGCGCGCCCGCACGGACGCGCTTTTGCTGCTGACGCTCGCTCCGGAATAAACCCGGGAAGCAGCAGCCCCCGTACCGGATGCCGGCGGCGCCTGAGCCTTGTACCGCGGGGGCAAGGATAATTTCTGTAACTTGCTGTACGGAAGACATCCCCATGCACTCCGATAAGGAAGAAATATGGTTATGGAATGAAGTGAGGTATGGCAATGACAAAGCGTTCCATCAATTGTATACCCGCCACTACGATCACCTTTACCGCTACGGCCTGCACGTATCCCGGAACCGCCCCCTCGTGATGGATTGCATCAACGAAGTGTTCGCGGGCATCTGGGCGCGGCGCCGCGAATTACCGGAGGTGCAACAGGTCAGTGGTTACCTGTTTGTCGTTTTCAAACGCCATATCGCCCACGCCATGGAAAAAGAGCCCGGCAGCGGCCCGCTGCCTTTGGAAAAAAACTTTACCCCGCGACAGGACACCGACTCCTATGAAGCGCTGCTCATCGCTTCCCAGACCGAGGAGGAAATGAAGGCGAGGGTACGGCAGGCCCTGGACAAGCTCACGCCCAGGCAAAAAGAACTGATCCGTTTGCGTTATTATGAAGGTCTGCCCATGGAGGCCATCGCCGATACCAAGCACATCACGCTGCGCACCATCTACAACACCCTGCACACCGCCATCGGCCTGCTCCGACGGGAGCTGCAGGGGCGCCCCGCCCGGGAGCGCATCACGGAGACCTCTGCCGGCGAGCCTCTCAGCTGACCGTGGCTTTGCCCAGCAGGATGATCTGCCCCGCATGATAAATATCGTGGTGAATAATCCCCTGTATCAACGTACGGTAATTGTAGGACTTGCCGGGGACCACGGTGGACAGCAGGTCGTCATCCGCCGCCTCCAGCGCCTCCACGATAGCCCGCTGTTGGTCCTCCAGCGCCTGAAGCAAGGCCGGCCATGCCCGCTGCGGATCCGGTTCGACCAGGCGCCAGTCGAAACTTTTGTCCTGGGACATGGAAAAAGCGTTGTCGCCGTGCAACCTGCGCAGCAACACTTCCCGCCAGGCCAGCATGTGCGCCACCAGTTCCGCGATGCAATGCGCATCAGGCAGGGGACGTAAAAAAACTTTCTCTGCGTCAATCTCCTGGAGTACACGCCACACGGAAGGGCCGTACCAGGGGCTTCCTTCGAAGACGCTGCTCAGCTTGCGGATGTGCCGGCGTATTTCAGCATGTGCCATAGTATGGTGTTTTGTAAGGCTGTGTGGGAGGCGGCGTTTTCCGGTTTGGTTCCCCGAACCTGCCCGCTGGCCTCCTCCGGCCACGCCCGTGGTGTCCATGAATCTCTTGGGGTAAAAATACGCAGGGGCAGGGGAGCCACCAAATTTTTTTACTATTAAAATCAATTTAGGTGGTAAAATTACGATGAGAAATATCGTATCTTCACGGTCAGGAATTCCATGAAAAAGCGGACCATAGCTACCCTGCAGCTGGATGGCGGCTGCGCTTGCCTCAACTTGGTGAACACGGTCCATTCCCGGACCGAAGAACCCAGGTTCGATTACCTGCGCGCCTACGACGATGTGCTGGAATGGGCCGTGCATGCCGGCGTGCTGGGCGTGGCCCATCGCCGCCGGCTGCGGAAGGAAGCGCAGCGGCATCCGCGCAGGGCCAAGGCGGCTTTCGACAGCATAATAGAGGCCAGGGAATTGCTCTACAGGCTCTTCGCCGCCCTGGCGGCGGACCGGGCGCCGGCCGCGGGGGACCTCGCCTCCTTCAATGCATATCTTTCCCGCGCCCTGTCCCGGCTGCTGCTGGTGCAGCGGGCAGGACAATGGATCGACACTTGGCCGGATGAAAACGGCGACCTGTTGCGGCCGTTGTGGGTGGTCATCAAGTCCGCTTACGAGGTATTGCTGCATGTGCCGGCCACCCGGATCAAGTCCTGTCCCGCCTGTGCCTGGCTGTTTCTCGACAGCACCAAGAACAATAAGCGGCGCTGGTGCAACCCGCAAAGCTGCGGCAGCATAGACAAGGCCAGCCGCTATTATTACCGCAAAAAAACACAGGCCTGAACGGCTGTCCCTAAAATATCGTCAGGGGGATGAAGAACTCGAAAGCCTGCCGCCGTCCGGGATCCCCATAGTCTTTGTCCAGCAGGTAGCTGTACCGCAACCCCACCGCCACAGGCAGGTACGAGAACCAGCGGGTATCGAGCAACAGTATGGCGCCGAGGGAGCGGAAATCAGCGCGGCTAACGGCAAGACCCGGCTGCAGGGATGCCTGGCTGTACACGAAAAACAGGTCGGCGCGAATACGCAACAGGTAAGCCCAGGTAAGGCCGGCGTCGGGATAGGCCAGGGGCAGCTGGTAATGGAGGCCAAGCCGGACGATCCGCTTGTAGGGGACGCTGTTATACCCTGGCGCATACACGAAGTCGTCGGTAAAAATATAGTGCCGCGCCGTGTCCCGGATCCCGAGCGCGGCGCGCAGGTAGAGGCTGTGTGTCCTGTGCAAGCCGGGGAAATAGAGGCTCAGCGCCCCCAGCGCCTCCTGGGCTTTTTCCGGGTCGATGGCATGCCGGTAGCGCAGCGACAACGCCTGTCCGAAAGAAGGAAAGACCTGCTGGCGGGCGCTGCGGCGGCCGTTGGAGAACTGGAGGTTTTCCTCCAGGTAGGTCCATCGCTGCTCGGGATCCTTCGCGCCGGAGGCTGGACGGAAATGCACGGCGTTGCGGTGCAGCCATACACCGGTGGACAGGTAACGGCTGTAAAGGCCGGAAGAAAGGTCCAGGGGAAGGCTAACGCCTGCATAGGCGTCGTCTTCGTCCCATCGCAGGCGCTGCCCTCCGGCTGCATAGGCCTGCCGCCCGAAATAGCGTATATAGCCCGCCTGCCACTGGGGAAACCAGCCCCCATAGCTGGCCTCTACGGACACATACGGGCTGTGTTCCGTGACATGGTAGCCGCCGCCGGCCTTCCAGTGAAGGGTATTGAGCACATCCTGGGATTGCACATAGAGACCTATCCTGGGGTACTCCGGCCACAGGGACCAGCTGTGGATATTCATCAGATGCTTCAGCGGCCGGTACCGGGTAATGGGATAGTCGGGGAGGGGTTCCCCCGCCATGGGCGGACCCTCAGCTGCAAGGGCTCGCGGCACATAGCGGTCTGGCAGGTCGAGCGGCGCCTCGGCCAGGGGCCAGCGCGCCGGTGTCCATGGCACGGCCAGCAGCCGATAGCCCCGGAGGCCGTATTCATCGAAGACTACCCGCTGACGGGCGGTATCTACAGACAGGCTGTAGTCGCCCGCCGGCCTGGAAGCCACGCGGCGTATGCGGCCCTCCTTTTCGCTCCAGGCAAACAACTGCACCCGGTCGGTATAGGCGGCGCTGTAATAGATATACCCTTGCAGCTCCCGGGGCGGCCCCAGCGGGGCGGAACTCCAGGGAGTAATGACCTGCTGAACGCCGTCCAGGAACTGCCGCAGCAGGGCCATCCGTCCCGAGGAGTCGCGGACCGCCGCCACCAGCGAGCGCCCGTCGGGAGCGAAGCTGGGATAGGTATAAAAAAATCCGCCAGGGTTGGGCAGCCGGTAGCGGATCTTCCCCGACATGGCGTCCAGCAGCACCAGGGTGCTCCGGTCCAGGCTGTCCAGGGTCACGGCCACGATCTGCTTCCCGTCCGCCGACAGTGCAGGCGTGGCATACCGGGATCGCGCCGACAGCCGGCGGCGGCGCCCGGTCAGGAGGTCCTGCACCATGATCACGCTGTAGTCCTTCCAGCCCCAGCGGGGATCCGGCCTGGCCTCTGCCCATACCAGGCGATCGCCGCCGACGGAAAAATAATCCGCTTCCCCCAGGCGGGCGACCACCTCTTCGCGGCCGGCGGAGTCGAGGCGGACGATCCTCGGCGTATAGGCGTAGCCTTGCTTCATGGCGTACAAGCGGCCCTGGGCATCGAATTGGGGATAGCGGTAATGCAAGACAGCGCGCCCCATGTTCTCCCGCACGGTGACCACGGCCGTCTCCGCAGCGCTGTCAGCGGCATCCCAGCGCCGGCTGAAATGGTCCAGGGCCTTGCGGTAAAAGCCGGGGATCCGGCTGCCGCTATGATAGCGCAGGGCGGCCGACAGGGGGTACAACCCATACCGCAGGCGGGGATAGACCGCCCCTGGCCTCCGGCTGTTCAGCAGGGTCTCCTGGAGGACATCCCGCCAGAAATCCTGCCCCAGGGTATCCCGCCCGTAGGCGCACATCAGGTAGCCCAACTGGTAGTGATCGGGGACCAGGTCCCGGTAGGATCCGTTGCGGATCTTGGCGTACGAATAGGTTTGGCCCTGCTCCTGCAAGGCCCGGAAGTCCCGCAGGAAAGACGGCAGCCTGCCCCGCCCCTGGCCGCTGAGTGCCGTCTCCATAAAAACGGCGTCGCCTTCCCAGAACCAGTCCGGGATAAGGGCATTGGTGACCAGGGCCTGGCCGTTTTCCCCGAAAAGGGTATGAAACGTCCGGCCTATGCCGCTGCGGAAATTCAGGTTTTGTTGCACATGCCGGTATTCATGGATGGCGAGCAGGCGCAGCCAGGGCCCTGAGCCCAGGCTGAAGTTGTCCACGGGAGGGGTGAGATGCAGCACCGCATGGAAGGGAGAAAGGGTCACCATGCCGTTGGCTTCCATGGTCTGGCTCTGCAGGACCACATCCACCTTATGCCGGCGCTCGCCGATGGACGCCGTTCCGTCCCGGCTCAGCCAATCCATGGTCTGGGCCACGGCACGCGCCTGGATAGCGGAACCCTGGGGAAAAATGACCCTCACCGCATCGGTGTTGATCTGGTTCCAGCGCAGGGAAGGCGGGTTGCCCCCGAACACCTGCCCGTCGGCCTGCATGGCGACCAGGGCCAGGGCGGCGCCTCCGCATGCAGCCGCCAAGCGGCCCCTCCGGAAAGGCTGGCGTCCCCTCAGCATTCGGGCAGGTTTACCGGGATGTGCACCGCCAACCCGCCGTCAGCCGTCTCCTTGTATTTGTCGCTCATATCCCGGGCCGTCTCCCACATGGTACGGATGACCGCATCCAGAGACACTTTCGCGTCGTCGGGGTTGCTGCCCAGCGCCAGCTGGGCAGCGGTAATGGCCTTGACGGCACCCATGGTGTTGCGTTCTATGCAGGGCACCTGCACCAAGCCGCCCACGGGGTCGCAGGTGAGGCCCAGATGATGCTCCATGGCGATTTCCGCGGCCATCAGCACCTGCCGCTGGCTGCCGCCCAGACACTGCGTAAGCCCGGCCGCCGCCATGGCGGCAGACACCCCGATCTCGGCCTGGCATCCGCCCATGGCTGCGGAAATGGTGGCGCCTTTCTTGAACAGGCAACCGATCTCCGACGCCGTGAGCAGAAAACGGAGGACCTGGTCCCGGCCCCCCCGGAAGATGACCATATACTGCAACACGGCGGGAATGACGCCAGCGGCCCCGTTGGTCGGAGCCGTGACCACCCGCCCGAAAGCGGCGTTCTCTTCGTTGACGGCCAGGGCGAAGCAACTCACCCAGTCGAGGGTATAGGAAAAATCGTCCCCGCCCGCGCGGATCGCCTGCATCCAGCTGTCCTGATCACGGTAGGTACGCCCCGCGAGCAGCCGTCGGTTCAGTGCGGCCGCCCTCCGCGCCACATGGAGGCCGCCAGGCAAGTTTCCCTCTGCATGACATCCCCGGTAAATACTGTCCCGCATCACACCGTAGATGCGGAGAAGCCTTTCGCGGGTTTCCTCCTCGGGACGCCAGGCCTGCTCATTTTCCAGGACCACCTCGTCCACACCCATGCCGGTCTTCATGCACCAGTGCAGGAGCTCCTGCGCCGTATCCACCGGAAAAGGCAGGCTCGGAGCCGCCGCCACGGCCTTTTCCTTGCCGGTGACGACGAAGCCTCCGCCCACGGAATAATAGGTCTCTGCAAACCGGTCCCCGCCCCGCAGCCGCGCCACCAGGGTCATCCCGTTGGGATGCAAGGGCAGGCACTCGCCTCGCAGGTACAGGATGTCGGAACCGGGGGCGAAAGGTATAGGCTGCCGGCCGGCCAGGGGGAGGATCCCCTGGTCGCTGATCTCGGCGATCTGGGGGGCCAGCGCTTCGACCGGAAAAGTTTCCGGGTCTGCGCCGGTGAGGCCCATGATCAGGGCCAGGTCGGTGCCATGCCCCTTGCCGGTCTTGGCCAGGGATCCGTACAGCCGGATCGTCAGGCCCTCGGTGCGTTCCAGCATGCCACCGGCCTCCAACGCGCCCAGAAACAGGAGCGCCGCTTTCCAGGGGCCCAGGGTATGGGAGCTGGAGGGTCCTATGCCCACTTTGAATATATCGAAAACGGATATGGGATCAGGAGCCTTCATGGGATTGTACCGCCGGGATCGTCCTTACCGGGGGCGCGTATGGGCCCCTGCCCGGCCACGCAATGTTATTACTTTTTTCGATGGCGAGGCTCCCGGCAAGCTTCCTTCCCATATAAGGAGCCTCCCAAAGGGCAAAATACGCCTTCAAGGGGGCGAGTACGGCAGGCTCCGCCCGGGATGGCCCCGGATTTGATGGGCAGGACAGGGGCGGGGAGGACCCGCCAACCCCTTAAACCTGTTTCATGACTGAAGAACACAACTTGTCCGAGTTACTGGCCGCCTACTTCCGGGAAAATGGCGACCTGCGCCTGCCCGGGCTGGGGAGGTTCGAAGAAGACCGTCCACCCGGGGCACACCCCGATGCCGCATCCCCTGCTCCCCAGCGCCGCTTTTATGAGAATGCCTGGGAGAGCCCTGATCCCCGGCTGGTCGACTACATCACCGCCCATTCGCGCAAGATGCGCTCCCTGGCGGTTTCTGACCTGGAATCCTTGTCTGCGGAGGCCATAGAGATGCTCAATGTAGGGCAGCCTTTCACCTTTGAAGGGATTGGCACCCTGCAAAAGGATGCCCAGGGAGAAATCAGCTTCCTGGACGAGGTCCCGGTGGCACGGACCACGGATCCCCTGGCGGCGCTCGACGCAGGCAGGGAAAAGCCGCTGCTGCCGCCCGGGCTTTTCGGGGGCGCGGGTTTCGTGCTCATCGCCCTGGGCATTGTGTTCGCCTTGGGCTACTTTCTGTTCGTCCACACCCCCGCGCCGTCGCAGGCGCTGACGACGCCCGCCAAGCAGCCTGCTCCTGCCGGGGACAAGCGGCCGCCGGCCGCCGGGGTTGAAACCGGCACAGGTCCTGTACGTTATGAGGTGGTTTTTGAGACCTCGCCCAGGCCCCGGGCCCTCCGGCGTTACCGCCAGCTCCGCGGATGGGGCCATGAGGTACTGCTGAGGACCAGCGACTCGGTCATGTTCACCCTGGCCATTCCTTTTCAGACCCCGCCCGGGGATACCGCCAAAATGAAAGACTCCATCCGGATACTGTACGGGCGGCCGGTATATATCCGCTTCGATGACCGCTGATCAGGGTTCCAGCCTGATCTGGCGGCCTTCCCGATGAACATGGAAGCCCGCCTGCCGTCCGAGGACCTGGAGCACCGTGTCCAGGCTGGCATCCCGGAAGCGCCCCGACACCCGGACCGTATCGTCGAGCAGGAGGGGGATATCCAGGTCATACCAGTCGGACACCTGGCGCAAGGCCTGGCGGAGGGGCATGCTGTCGATCCACAGCTCACCGCTGATCCAGGTCTTCAAAGTAGCGCTGTCGAAGCGCTCCTTTTCCATCAGGTCAATGTCGCGGTTGATCATGAGCATGTCGCCCGGATAGAGGGTGTCGGGATCGGGGTAATCGGAAGCATACGCCTTGCGGACGAGCAGGCGGCCGCGCAGCAGCTCCAGCATTTGCCCAGCCCGCTCGCGGTGCGCCTGTATGCGGAACGCCGCCTGGGTAAAGCGGAGCTCCAGCATCCCGGTATGGAGCGTCCATGGGTCCCCGGCTGCCCCCGAAAATGCCAGGAAAGCCGATCCGTCGAGGTATAGGTCCCGCCCTCCCTGGCCGGCCCGGGGCAGGTAGAGGCGGCTGAGGGCATTGAGCAGTACCGTGAGGGAATCGCCTCGCCGCCAGGAGCTGCGGACGCCGAAGCCCGTCTCCAGCAGATCATAGCGGCTGGTATCGCTGACCAGCGGGGCCGGAGCCGGACCACGGCCACCGGACATGCAGGCGCCGAGGCTGCAGAGCATGCCTGCGACGGCGCCGATCAGGGCCTTTCGCTGCAGCGGTCTTCTGCCTGTTCCCATGTCCGGCCTGTGCAGCTTCATGATCAGAAACGGTTTAGGTGCCTTTTGACCTCCCGGTCGGTCTCCCGCCGGCGTATGCTTTCCCGCTTGTCATACAGCTTTTTGCCTTTGGCCAGGCCGATCTCCAGTTTGGCCAGGCCCTTTTCGTTGAGGAAGAGCCGCAGGGGAACGATGGTAAAACCCCGTTCTTTCATCTTGGCGCGCCATTTCGAGAGCTCCTGCTTATGCAGCAAAAGCTTGCGCTCCCTGAGGGGGTCATGGTTGGCATGGGTGCCGTGGGAATATTCGGCAATATGCAGGTTGCGGAGGAACAGCTCGCCCTGGGGGCTGAAGTAGCAATACGCGTCATTGAAACTGCCATGCCCTTCCCGGAGCGACTTGATCTCGGTGCCGGTCAGCATAAGGCCGGCCACATACCGGGATTCGATATGGTACTCATAAAAGGCAGCGCGGTTCCGGATCTCTTTCATGACAGTCATTTGGGCTGCTGGACGGCCCAGGCAGGCTCAGGCCTTCATCATTTCCATGAGGTCTCCCAGGCGCGCCTTCAGTTGCCGGCGGTCCACGATGAAGTCCAGGAAGCCGTGCTCCAGCAGGAATTCGGCGCTCTGAAAGCCTTCGGGAAGATCCTTCTTGATGGTCTCCTTGATCACCCGGGGTCCGGCAAAGCCGATCAGGGCCCCGGGCTCGGCCATGTTGATGTCTCCCAGCATAGCGAAGGACGCCGTCACCCCGCCCGTCGTGGGATCCGTCATGAGGGAAAAATAAGGCAGGCCCTGGTCAGCCAGCCGGGTGAGCTTGGCGGAGGTCTTCGCCATCTGCATCAGGGAAAAGGCGCTTTCCATCATGCGGGCGCCGCCCGATTTGGATATGATGAGCAGGGGACAGCGCCGGGACAGGCAGTGGTCAATTGACCGGGATATCTTTTCTCCCACCACGGATCCCATGGAACCGCCGATAAAGTCGAAGTCCATGCAAGCCACGGTCAGGAGGCTGCCGTTCACCTGGCCTTCGCCCACGGTCATGGCGTCCTTGCGTCCCGTTTTCTTCTGGGCAGCTTCCAGGCGTTGCGCATAGGGCTTCATGTCGTTGAAGCCGAGAAAATCCGTGGGGGAGATCTCCGCAAAGAGCTCTCTGAACTGGTGATCATCAAAAAGCATCTCGAAATACTCGCCGGAGTTGATGCGGTTATGATAGCCGCATTTCTCACACACATAGGCATTCTCCCGAAGGTCTTTCTTGGTCACCGTATGCTTGCAGCGGGGACATTTATGCCATAACCCGTCCGGTGCCTCTTTTTTCTCTTCCGTGGAAGTGAGGATGCCTTGCTTGATGCGCTGAAACCACTTTGACATAATCGCAGGTCATTGGTGAATCCCCGGCATGGACCCGAAGGCTCCAGCCAGGGACAACGAAAAACCACGGACGGTCCATTTCCGAGGCGCGGTTGGGGAAGGGATCAGGCTACGGTGATTCCTTTGTCCAAATATACGTCCTGGGTGGCATTGAGCAGTTCTACGCCTTCGGCGAAGGGACGCTGGAAGGCCTTGCGTCCCAGGATAAGGCCCATGCCTCCTGCGCGCTTGTTGATCACGGCCGTATACACGGCATCGGCCAGGTCCGAGGCGCCCTTGGACTCCCCTCCCGAATTGATCAGGCCTACCCGCCCGCTGTAACAGTTCAATACCTGGTAGCGGCAGAGGTCTATGGGATGATCCGAGGTCAGCTTTTCGTACACCAACGGATTGGTCTTGCCGTGCTTGGTAGCCAGATAGCCTCCGTTATTGGTCGGTAATTTTTGTTTAATTATGTCCGCTTGTATGGTGACACCCAAATGGTTAGCCTGTCCGGTGAGGTCCGCCGAAGTATGGTAATCCGTCCCATCGACCTTGAAGGCGTTGTTGCGGGTGTAGCACCAGAGGATGGTCGCCATACCCAGTTCATGGGCTTGTTCGAAAGCCAGGGCCACTTCTTTGAGCTGGCGGTTGCTTTCCTCCGATCCCCAGTAAACCGTGGCGCCCACGGCCACCGCCCCCATGTTCCAGGCACTGCGTATGGTACCGAACATGGTCTGGTCATAGCGGTTGGGGTAGCTCAGAAATTCGTTGTGGTTGATCTTGACCACAAAAGGTATCTTATGGGCGTATTTGCGGGAGAGCAGTCCCAGCACCCCATAGGTCGACGCTACGGCGTTGCAGCCTCCTTCAATGGCCAGCCGTACAATGTTGTCCGGATCAAAATAAATGGGGTTGGGGGCAAAGGCGGAACCCGCGCTGTGCTCAATGCCCTGGTCCACGGGAAAAATCGAAATAAAGCCAGTACCGGCCAGGCGGCCGGGCCCGAACAGGGTCTGCAGACTCCTCAACACCGGGTTGCTCCGGTTGGAATGAACCCAAATGTCATCTACATGACTGGGAGCT
>CBINPH010000043.1:0-13594 GCA_966252445.1 uncultured Chitinophagaceae bacterium
CCGGATGCGGCAATTCTCCACAAGGTTGTGGAGGTGGTAGACCACCGCCAGCTCGGCGCCCTGGCGGTCGGGGTAATGCACCCCGGTGAGGTCGGTCAGGAAGCGGAACTGCAGCTCCGGGTCATCGAAGAGAAACTGCAGCACTTTGAGGTTCAGCTCTTTGGGGGCGCTGAAGGTCAGCAGGCCATAGGGCTCCTCGAAACCCTGTACGGCCTCCCCGAATTGCTCCTCCAACCGGAGCCTGATCCGTTCATTGCTCAATGCCATATGCTTCCTTCCTGCATGTTTACTATTGGATGCCGTAGGCCGACATCAGCTCCTGGTAGCGTTCGGAATGGCGGTGCCGGAGCGCCTCGTGCTGGACCAGGTCCTGGACCCTGATGATGCCGTCCAGGATCGCCTCCGGGCGGGGAGGGCAGCCGGGCACATAGACATCGACCGGGATGACCTGGTCAATGCCCTGCAGCACGGACTACGTATCGAAAATGCCGCCGCTGGAGGCGCAGGCACCCACGGCCAGCACCCAGCGGGGCTCGGACATCTGCAGGTAGACTTCCCGCAGGACCGGGCCCATCTTTTTGGCGATCGTGCCCATGACCATGAGCAGGTCGCACTGCCGGGGAGTAAACCCCAGGCGCTCGGCCCCGAAGCGGGCCAGGTCATAATGTGCGCCCATGGTGGCCATGAACTCGATGCCGCAGCAGGAAGTGGCGAAAGGCAGGGGCCAGATGGAGTTTTTCCTGGCCAGGCCGATGACCTTGTCAAACGAAGTGGCGAAAAAGCCTTCGCCGGAATATCCTTCCGGCATCTCTACCATCTTAACCTTGGAATTAAACCTGACAGGGCGTCCCATGATGATTTCCTCCTTTTTGTCCTCCCGGACCTTTTCCCTTTTCACAACAACCCCGCAGCGCCAATGTTGCCGGCGCGGGGCTTATTCGGCGGCACTGTCTTCCCAGCGCAGGGCGCCTCTTCTGATGATATAAAAGAAGCCGCACAGGAAGAACCCGATGAACATCAGTACCGCCACGAATCCGGGCCAGCCCAGCTCCTTGAAATTGACCGCATAGGGATAGAAAAAGATGACCTCCACGTCGAAAAGCACGAAGAGGATCGCCGTGATGAAATATTTGACGGCCACGGGCCGCCGTGCATTGCCTTGTTGCTCAATGCCGCACTCGAAGTTCTGCAGCTTGTCCGCCGTCTTGCGCTTCGGGCCCAGCAGGTGAGAAATGCCGATACCGCCGATGACGAACAGTACCGCCACAACTAGTTGCAGCACAATGGGTAAGTAGCTGACCGGGGCGGAAGTGGTTGCGTCCAGCAGAACGGTTTGAATGGACATATTATAGGCTCTTCCCTTTTTGGATGAGCAAAAGTACGCCAAAGTGTACAAAATACAAACCGGGCGGGCGGCAGCGCCATGGCCCCGAAAGCAGGAAAGCCTTCCCTTGCGGGAAGGCTTTCATAGGTTGAAGGGCAGGCCCGGGGGCTTACTGCCCGCTCTTTTTCTGGGCTTCGTTGTATTTGCGCATTTTCTCCTGGTAGTCCTTCAGCTGCTTGATGTAATCCACCACCTGTTTGGCTGTGGCGTTGTCCGGATTGATCTGCAGGGCTTTCTGGGCGTATTCCGAGGCCGCGGTCAGGTCTTTTTTCTGGGCCGCGTTGTAGGCCATGTTGGAATAAATGTTGGAGGCAATGGCGCTCTGCGGGTTGAGGGTCTGCAGCTTCTCGGCATATTCCATGGCCTTCTGGACATCCCCCTGGGTGGCGTACACACCGCCCATGTAGGAATAGATCCGTTCCAGGATATCTTTTTTCGTGGCCTTGGTGGAGTCATCCAGCTTGCTGATGTACTGGTTGAAGGCGTCGATGGCCAGGCCTTTGAAGGCCGTGTCCTGAGCCTGCTGGCTCATGGCAATGTAATAGTAGCCGGAGGGCTGGTCCGGGAAGCGCTTGGTGAAGGCCTTCCAGGCATTGATGGACTCGTCGTAGGTGCCCAGCCCGGCGTAGGCCGCTCCATACAGGGAGAAGGCGCGGTAATAGTAATCGGACATGAGCAGCTGCGAGGTGTCGGCCACCTTAAAGAGCTTCTGGTACCACAGCTCGGCCGCCTTGAAGTTGCCGTCCTTGGACAACTGCTGGGCCTCGTCGCGGATGAAGGGCAGGTTGGTGGTGGTGTCCGCATCCACGAACTTGTTCAGGTATACCAGCTGCATGGAATCCTGCTGCAATTTACCCATGATGTCGGCGTAGGTCTTGTAGTCGAAGGGCAGCACCTTTTCGGGGTCCTGCATCTGAAAGTAGGTATCCATATGCTCCTTGGCCTGCAGGGAATCGCCCAGGGCCAGCTGGCTTACGGCGATCAGCTTGTGCAGGCGGGTCTGGGTGCCTTTGTTGACCTTGCTCATCAGCTCGTTGGCCTGGTCGATGGCCTGCTGGTAGTTTTTCTGGTGCAGGTACAGCACGTCCACCAGGTTCACCTGGGCGTTGACCTTGTCGTCGGAGAGGGCCATGTACTTGTCCAGGTATCCCTTGGCCTTGGCCAGGTCGCGGTAGCGGTAATAGGTGAACAGCTGGTACTGGGCCGGCGCGTAATTGGCGTCTGCCTGTACGGCCTGGTCCCAGTACTGCAGGGCCAGGCTGTCCTGGCGGGCACGGTCCCAGAGGTTGCCTTCCTCAAAGAAGGCTGCAGCATACTTGGGGTCCAGCACCTGGGCGCTCTCGAAATTATTGGCCGCCTTGCCGCCGCCGTTGGGCAGGTTCGCATATACATTGCCCACCGCGGTGAGGTCTTCGGCGGTAAATTCGTACTTGCGGTTCTTGCGGTTCTCCTTGAACTGGGTTACCAGGTCCAGGGCATACTGGGCGTCAGCCTTGGGGGATTCCGCGGTGGCATTCAATATGGCCCTCAGCACTTCGATATCCCGGCCTTCGCTCAGTTCCCAGGCTTTCTGGAATTTCTGCTTGGCGGCGGCATAATCCTTGCCGGCGACGATATCGATCCGTCCCAGTCCGACCAGGTTCAGGGCGGAGTTGGCGTCAGCTTTTATCCCCTGCTCGAAATCGGCTTTCGCGGCATCGGCGTTTTCCATGCCGAGGTCTGCCAGCCCCATATAATAATAGGCTTTTGCCCCTTCCTTGGAAGCGCTTTGCTGGGCGATTTGCTTGGCCGTCTGGAAATGTTCGTAATATATATTCTTCTTCGCATCATCCAAAGATTGGGATAACACGGCCTGAGTCACCAACATGAGCATCACAGCCAGCAATGTTGTCCTAGTTTTCATTGTAAGTCTACTTTTTTGTTTTAATGTATAGTTGCTTCACGAAATTGAATATTCATGTTCAGGGGAAACAATCCGAACTGACCGATGATCAATTGTCCCTGGTTCCCCCCCAGGAAATTGGCAAAACCCGTGCCTAACCCGAAGTAAGGCTCGCGCAGGATAAAGAAGAACGAGCGCGTCAGCGGGTAGCTCCTCAGTGCGATGTACGCCTGGTAGGGCTTGAAATAGTACCGCCTGTACTCGGGGGCCGAGGGGTCGAAACCCGGGTTGTTCCGCAGGGTATGGTAGGTCGAATCACCCATGATGCCCACCACGCGCACTTTGCTCAGGAAGCTCAGTCCCGTGGAATCATAGGGATTGGACACCCAGCTCACCCCAATCACCCCCAGCGCGTTCCTGTTCGCCGCCACATAATTCACCACCCCGGCGCAGCTGTCGGCCGCCTTCGTGCCGGGGGGCAGCGGACGGCCGCCGTTGATGGAATCTATGACATATCGGACCAGGCTGGAGTTCTGGTTGTCAAAGACCAGCTCGTATTTTCCGCTGTCCTTTCCAGCCATGATCGCCCTCACCTCGTCCATCGTCATCGTCGTATCGTCGTTGGCCGGGTTGACCACCAGGGCCACCGCGTCCCGGGCCACCGCCTTGCTGGTCACGGGTATCTGGATGTCCTTGAAATACTTCCTTTCCCGCTCGTTGAGGTCCCTGGTCACGATGACCAGCCGTACGCTGTCGTTGAGCAGGTCCTCTATGCAGGCCCCCTCCGGCTTGTAGGCCGGCGTGATGTGGGCCGCGTCATGCAGGTCATGGAAGACCTTCAGCTCCGTGTCGATCAGGGGCTGATAGGTTTCATCCACGCTGATGCGAATATGGCCCGAGGTCTGCGTGTCCTGGGGCTGGTGACTCTTGCAGCCCACGGCAAGCAGCGCCAACGCGGAAATCCATCCAATCCACTTCCTGCTCATGCGATGCCGTTTGCCTGCTGTTTGATCAAAAAATATGTTTTATGCCCCGGTAGACCCTGAAGGCCCCGTAGGCGATCAACATGCCTCCGAAAATGGACAAAAAAACGGAAGATACTTCCACGTAAAAGTGAATCCCGAATTTTTGCGCGAATAAAATGAACAAGCCCCCCAACACATACAACACACCCATCGAAATATCGAAGATCATCCTGAATGTCACATACGCTTTCGTCCGGCGGTTCCTGTCCTGTATATTCATCAGTTTTTGAGAATGGCAATTATACAAAAAATTCTTTTCCCCGGCCCCGTTAATTATTTCCGGCTCCAGCGCCAGAGCGCGCTCCAGGGAGGGCCTCCACATCATATTATGTAGTTTCAACATGTAAATCCGGGTCTTGTTCACCCATAAAGATGAACAATCCGTTAAAATTCCACACCGGGACCAGGCCGGCGCTGCCGGGGCCCCTCCCCGGGCCGTTCGGGCATTGCCGCCCAAAAAGCTACATTTGCGTTTTCAAAAACCTGCGAAGCGATGAAGATTCTGATGGTCTGCCTGGGCAATATCTGCCGGTCTCCGCTGGCCGAGGGCCTGCTGCGCCTGCGGGCGGAGGAGGCCGGACTGGACTGGGAAGTGGACAGCGCCGGCACGGAGCGCTACCATATCGGCGAGGCGCCGCATCCCTTTTCGCAAGAGACGGCGCTGCGCCACGGCTTCGACATCAGCGCGCACCGGGCCCGCCGCATCACGAAGGCGGACCTGCAGCGCTTTGACCGCATCTATGCCATGGCGCCGGACGTTTACCGGGAAATCCGGGAAATCGGCGGCCGCGACGCCTCGATGGCGCGGGTCGAGCTGCTGATGAACGAAGTCTATCCCGGCCGCGACATGCCCGTGCCGGATCCCTGGTACGGCCCCCGGAGCGGTTACCAGCACGTCTACGAGCTGCTGGACCAGGCCTGCCGCCGCCTCATCGACAAATACGGCCGGCCCGGCCTGCACAGTCCCCGTCCCGGCGAACGCGCCTCCGCCTCATAATCCCAGCCCATGATCAAACCTTCCATACCCAAAGGCACCCGCGATTTCGGACCGGAAGTAGTCCGCAAGCGGCAGCATATCCTGCAGACCATACGCCGGGTCTTTGAGAACTATGGCTTCCAGCCCCTGGAGACGCCGGCCATGGAGAACCTCAGCACCCTCACCGGCAAATACGGGGAGGAAGGCGACAAGCTCATGTTCCGGGTCCTGGACAACGGGGATATCCTGCCCCGGGCGCAGCAGGCCCGCGACAGCCGCGAGCTGGCCAACCTGCTCTGCGAGAAGGCCCTGCGCTACGACCTGACCATCCCCTTCGCCCGCTATGTGGCCCTGCACCGCAACGAGCTGGCCCTCCCTTTCCGCCGCTACCAGATCCAGCCGGTATGGCGGGCCGACAGGCCTCAGAAAGGGCGCTACCGCGAGTTCCTCCAGTGCGACGCCGACATCGTCGGCAGCGGCTCCCTCCTGCACGAGACGGAGCTGCTCGGGATCTACGACACGGTGTTCAGCCGCCTGGGCCTGAAGGGCTATGCCCTGCATGTCAACAACCGGAAGATCCTGGCAGGGCTGGCGGAGACCCTGGGCCGCCCGGAAGCCCTCACCGACATCACCGTGGCCATAGACAAATTGGACAAGATCAGCCTGGAGGGCGTGCAGCGGGAACTGGGGCAGCGGGGCCTGGACGCCGACGCCGTCGAGCGCATTACGGCGTTCCTGGCTTTGCGCCGGGGCAGCAACGCCGAGCGGCTGCAGGGCCTGGACGCCCTGCTGCAGGGATCCGCCCTGGGCCTGCAGGGCCTGCAGGAGATCAGGGCCGTGCTCGACGCGGGCCTGCGGGCATACCGGGAGCCTCCCCTGCTCGATCCTGCCCTGGCGCGGGGGCTGAACTACTACACCGGCATCATCATCGAGGCCAAGGCGCCGCCGCAGGTGCAGATCGGCAGCATAGGCGGCGGGGGGCGCTATGACGACCTCACCGGCCTCTTCGGGCTGCAGGGCATCTCGGGGGTGGGCATCTCCTTCGGCGTAGACCGCATCTACGACGTGCTGGAAGAACTGGGGCTGTTCCCTTCCCTGGTGCAACAGTCCACCCGACTGCTCTTCCTGCAGACGGATGCCGCCGACCTGCCCGGCATCTTCCCCCTCCTGGACGCCCTGCGCTCCCGCGACATTCCCTCCGAAGTGTATCCGGAGCCCCTGAAGCTGGACAAACAGCTCAAATATGCAGACCGCCGGCTGATCCCCCTGGTCGCCATCTTCGGGGAGAGCGAGCGAGGCGAGGGGGTGGTCAGCGTGAAGAACATGCGGACGGGACAGCAGGAAAAAATACCGGCGGACGAAGAAGCCCTGGCCCGGTATGTCCTCGACGCCGGCAGCTAAGGGCCGCCGGCGTTACACCTGCCACAACCTTTGACAATTTCCTACAATGAAAAACCATGGCTGAAGACCCTGTGATGCGCACCGACCTGATGACCGCCTTCCTGGACGGGCGCAGCGTATCCCGCGTAGATATCAAGCAGATTACCCTGTCGCCGGGGCAGGCCGCGCCGCGGCATTACCACCCCTGTCCGGTGGTGGGCTATGTGGCCGCCGGCACCCTGCTCTTCCAGGCGGAGGGCAGCGAGCCGGTCACCATTCCCCAGGGGGGCGCCTTTTTTGAGCCGGCCGGCCACACCATCCTCCACTTCGACAATGCATCGTCCACCGAGCCCATGACCTTCATAGCTTTTTACCTGCGCGCCGGCGAGGAGGAGATCATCGCCTATGCATAGCCCCCGGGGCGGCCGCAGCGTTTGATCAGTTCTGGTGAAACCCGGCCGATACGAAGGCGAGCACTTCGGGCAGGGCGCTGCGCCAATAGCTCCACTGGTGGCCCCCGTCCCGGATACGGAACTCATGGGGGATGTTCCGCTTGCGCATCGCGATATGGACCAGGCAGTTGCCTTCGTACAGGAAGTCGTCGTCGCCCACGTCGATGTACCAGCGGACGGCCTTTTTGCGGTCCTCGGGCATGCTGTTGACCAGGTAGAGGACGCTGCGGTCGTGATAATAGGCCAGGGCCGCCGAGTCGGGAGCAGCGGGGTCGGTGCGGCGCAGGGCTCCGCGGGCATCTTCCTCGCTGAGGGGGCCCGTCGCCGCACTCAGCGGGCAGGCCGCCGAAAACAGCTCGGGATGATGCAGGGCATAGATGAAGCTGCCGCCGCCGCCCATAGACAGACCGGCAATGGCCCGGTAGCGCTTCTCCGCGCGGATGCGGTAATGTTTTTCGACATAGGGCATGAGCTCCTGGAAAAAGAAATCCTCATAGCGCCATTTGCCGTCGGGGCTGTTGAAATATCCGCGGCGGCCGGTGTTGGCGTCGGGCATGACGATGACCATGGGTGTGGCCCGGCCTTCACGGATGGCCTGGTCCGTAATGCGCAGCACCTCCCCGAACTGTATCCAGCCCGTCTGGTCGTCGCCCGCTCCATGCAGCAGGTAAAGCACGGGATAACTGCGCTGGGATCGTTCATAATCCGGCGGCAGGTACACTGCAAAGCGGCGTTCCCCGCCCAGGATATGGCTTTGCATGGTCAGGTTGTCCATGACTTTTCCGGAGAGGCCCGGCTGGGCCTTCAGCAGCAGGGGCAGGAAGCCCAATGCCGCCAGAAGGATGGCGTTTTTGTACATAGTGTCAGCTGATGGTCCCCAAATCTACGCTTTTCCGGCCCTTGATCCCTCCGGGGCGGACAGGCCTCAGGGAGCGCTCACCTGGGGGAAGGCGGAGATGCGCAGGCGGGTGGCGCCCATGGGAATGAGGGTCACCTCTTCCACCGGCGTGTTCACCGCCACCGGGCTCTGCGGCAGCAGGCCGCAAAGACCGTACTGGTCCAGGGTCCACTGGGGAATGCGCCTGGCCTTCGCCGTGACGTAGAAGGGCACATTTTCCGGCGTGAAGGGCAGGCTGTCGCGGGACCAGGAAGCCTCGTGCAGGGTAAAGGAGGAAGCCAGGTCGCTGCTGTCCAGCAGCAGCCCGTAGTTCCAGGGGCTGTCGGGATAGATCTCAAATGCCGGCCACTGCGTCTCGTCGGCGTCGGGCTGCCAGTGCGAATCGCCTATCGCCGTGGCCTTGCTGTCCTTGCGCACGAAGCGCTCCTGTATCTTCAGGGATAGGGTGAGGGGCCCATAGTCCACGCTGACGCTGTTCTTGTTCCGGGTCCAGCGCCGGATGCCGATCTCCATGGGCAGCGCCAGGGTGATGCGGTCCCCGTCCTGCCAGCGGCGGGCGATGCGGGCATAGGCGCCCGCCGCCACGGGCGCCGCGGGCTCCCCGTTGACCTGCAGGGTCGCTTTACGGCACCAGGCCGGGCTGCGCAGATACAGGGGGAAGCTGGCCTCGCCGGCGAGGCCCACGGTAAACACGACCTGCTGCCCGAAGGGATAGTCTGTCTGCTCGGTGAGCGTCGCCTCCGTCCCGTTCCCTACCCTGGCCTTCACCGTGCTGGCGCAGTACAGCACCGCCGCCAGCCCGCTGTCGGGGGTGGCCATCCATAGGTTCTCCGCGTAATAAGGCCAGCCCTGCGCATGGTTGTGCTGGCAGCAACGGCTGCTGAAGGGGTTCATCATGAGGAAGGGGCCTCCGTTCTGTATACCGGGGGCATGGTCGCTGGCGTCGCTGACCACCATATTGGGCGCCGTCAGGTAGCGCAGGGAACGGAAGTCGGGCATCACCGCCGCCGGGTAGGTGTTGAAGGCAACGTCTTCGCAGTGGTCCGCCCAGAAGGGGTCGCCGGTGAAGCGCAGCAGCATCTCGTCGGAGTTCATCTGCTCCACCATGCCGCAGGTCTCCACGGCCTGGCGGGGATCCGTATAGCCGGGGCGGGCGTTCTCGTCAGCACCGAACATGCCGCCGGGCACCTGGCCGTAGCGCTCCCGCACCAGGTGAAAATCCCTGTAGCTGGCCTTCAGGTCCCCGGAGTCGCCGCTCTGCAGATACCAGGTCGCCGGCTCGCGGAAGCTCTGCGCGATGTTGACGTTGTGCCAGTTCGGCAAATTGTCGGCCTGCTCCCAGTTGGCCGTGTTGCGGTGTATTTTCTGGGCGAGGGACAGCAGCCCGGGCTCCCCGGTGCGGTTGTACAGCCAGTAGACGCTGTAGAGATTGTCGCCACCCCGGCTGTTCTCCCAGTAATCTTTGAGAAAGAGGCTGTCGGGAAGGGCCTGCTCCCACTGGAAATAACGGGTCATGAAGGGCAGCACCCGCTCATCGCCGCTGTAGTCATACCAGGACTGCAGGCACCAGAGCATGATCATGTTGGGCCAGAGGTCCGGCTTGCCGTTCTTCAGGGTATAGGGCCCGAAATACCCGTCGGGACGCTGGCTGCGCAGCACGGCCTCTATCCATACCCGGGTCTCGCGGATCATGGCCGAGTCCTGCAGCAGGTAGGCCAGGTCCCCATAGCCCTTGAGCCAGTAGGGCACTTCTTCCCATCCATGGTCTCCGCTGCCGTCGGGGCTCAGCCAGGCGTTGTCTTTTTTCTCCAGCCAGGCGCTGATCTCACCCAGATGGCCGGTCAGCCCGTCGCGCTGCAGCTCCAGGTACTGGCGCAGCCAGCCTTCGGGGTGGATGCTGCCGATGGGCAGCTTGATGAAGCGGGAGGGCAACAGGGGCGCCCTGTTGGAGACATAATAGCCGTTCCGCCGGGTCGCGGTGTCGGGTCTTTGTACGGTGGTGGTCGCGGGGCCGGAGGGCCGGCAGCCCACAAAAAGGGTCAGCAGCAGGGCACCTGCCGCCACCAGGATTTTGGTGTACACGGTATCGGTATTGCAGGGTTGAGGGCAGTCCCGGCGGCTGCGGCACGGGCGCTGTCATAATGCAGCACAAGATACGACATGCCGCGCGATTGCCGAAGACCGGGCCGGGATAGGCTCAGGCCTGCGGCCTGGGAGGGGGTGCAGGCTTGCGGTTCAGCCGCCGCACCAGCCCCGCGATGAGCAGGATGGCCAGGGCCAGGACGCCCAGATAAAGGGCGCCGCCCATCCCTGCGGCGCCCGGCGCTGTGTCCTGCACCGCCCCATAGACCGGAATCAGCCCCCTGAGCACATAAGCCTGCAGGCAGGTCACCGCGCAGACGATGCCCAGCAGGAAGAAGCTGTGCTTCACCGTAAAGCGGAACAAATCGGATTCCCGGCCCACCAGGCTGACCGCGGCGGCCGCCACGGCGATGGACTGGGGCGAGATCATCTTGCCCATGACCCCTCCCGAGCAGTTGGCGCCCACGGTCACCACGGGGTCCACGCCGATGGACGAGGCCGTGGCGTGCTGCAGCCGCGCGAACAGGGCGTTGGAGGAGGTGTCCGACCCGGTGATGAACACACCCAGCCAGCCCAGCACGGGGGCGAAGAAGGGGAAGAGGACACCTGTGCTGGCCATCGCCGCCGCCAGGGTCAGCGAGATGCCGGCGTTGTTCACCACATAGGCGAAGGCCAGCACCGCGGCAATGGTGACGATGGGGTATTTGAGCTGGTTGAGCGTGGCGGCGAATATCCGCAGGCCCTGCCGCCAGCTGACGCCCAGCAGGGGCATGGACACGATGCCGGCCAGCAGGATGGCCGTTCCGGAGGCCGAGAGATAATTGAACTTGAAATGCTGGGGCAGCACGCCGCTGCCATCGGCATAACGGATCATCCCCTGCAGCCCCGGGATGTCGAAGCTCAGCAGGCCCGCCCCGTCCAGGGCCGCCTTCACCGGCTTCAGGCCCCAGGCCAGCACGATAAGCGTCAGGATGAGGAAGGGCGACCAGGCCCGCAGCACCTGACCCGCCGTATAAACGGGGCCGGGACCTTCCGCCGGCGCGGCCTCTTCCCGGAAACGCCATATTCTGGACGGCTTCCAGAAACGCAGCAGCACCATGAGCCCGATGACCGAGAGCATGCCGGCGACGACGTCAGGCAGCATGGGGCCCAGGTAGTTGGAAGAGAACCACTGCACCAGGGCGAAGATGAGCCCGGACACCAGGATCGCCGGCCACACCTCCAGGGAGCGGCGCCAGCCCGACATGAGGACCACCAGATATAGCGGCAGGATCAGCGACAGCAGGGGCAGGGTACGACCCACCATCTGCGACACCGCGAGCTCCGGCAGGCCGGATACCTGGGAGGCCACGGTGATGGGGATGCCTATGCTGCCGAAGGCCACGGGGGCGGTGTTGGCGATCAGACACAGCCCTGCGGCATACAGCGGATGGAAACCCAGGCCGATCAGCATGGCTGCGGTGATGGCCACGGGGGCCCCGAAGCCTGCCGTGCCTTCCAGAAAAGCGCCGAAGGAAAAGGCGATGAGCAGGGCCTGCAGGCGGCGGTCGGAGGAGATGCCCGCCATGAAATGCTTAATGACCTCGAACTGTCCGCTGTGCACGGTGATGTTGAACAGGAAAATGGCGCCGATGATGATCCAGCAGATGGGAAACAAGCCATACAGGGCGCCATGCGCCGCCGAGAGCAGGGCCAGCCCTGCTGGCATGCGGTAGACCAGGATAGCCACCAGTATGGCGATGCCGGTCGCCGACAGGGTGGCCTGGTGGCCCTTCATTTTGCGGATGATCAGCGCCCAGAAAATGAAAACGATGGGCACCACCGCCACGAGGGCGGACAAGCCGATCTGGTGCAGGGGGTCAGTAACCTGTGTCCATGCCATATGAGCGGTTATAGATCGCTCCGTGTACGGAGCAGGGGAAAGGATAAAGATACCCTTTTAGCCGGCAAAACAAAACGACCGGTCCCGGCGTGCGTGTCCGGTACCCGGCCGGGTCAAGCCCGGCCCACGGGATGGCGCCGCCCTCACGCGCCGGGCTCAACGAAACGCGGCCCCCGTCTCCCCCTGGCCTCACCGGTACCGGCCTTGCGGCTCGTTTCCATCCAGCTGCAGCTTCATCATGATATCGGTTTGCTCGTCATCCCCAAGCCTGAAAACATGTTTATCAAACGCCACGAAGCCATGCTTTTGGTAAAAACGAATGGCCCCTGAATTTTTTTCCCAAACGCCCAACCATACATAATCCACCTTTTTCTGTCGGGCTATGTCAAAGGCCTTTGCCAAAAGCCGCTGCCCGACCTTCTCTCCCTGGAATGCACGCCATACGTAGATCCGCTCGACTTCCAGCGCGTTTTCGTTTGGCATTTCCGTTTGCGAAGGGCCGACGTTGATCTTGATGTACCCCAGGATCTCCTGACCCCTTTGGGCAAAATAAAATTCAGCATCGGCGTCGTTGAGCTCCATGGCCAGCTTTCCATGGGAAAACCGCTCGGCCAGGTACTTGCGCATATTTTCTTCGGTGTTGTACGAAGAAAATGACTCCCGGAATGTCTGGCTGCTGATGTGTTGCAGCTGGTCAAGATCATGGGGAGTTACCCTTTTTATGCTTACGGTTTCCATGTCTTTTTTACAAGTTCCATGCACAATTCAGGCCGGCTTTCGCGGCGGCCTGCAGCACCTGTCACGGAAAAATACAAAAGCCTGCTTAGTCCGTTAGCATGGCCCTTTCCCGCACCCTCGGCGAATACGCGGCCAGCTGCAGGCAGGTAGCCTTCCCTACTGGTCCAGGATCCAGGCACAAATGGTGAGGGTCGCAACCCCCGACACCTGCCCCTGTCTATCCGCCAATGCCCAGATCGTCGTGTCTTTCAGCGTACGGTAGGCATGGTTCACGTCCATCAACGGCACGATTGTCACCCGCCTAGTTTCCATGCGCTTCCCATATGGTCTTTATCGCCTGCAAATTCGGGTAGCACTCCACTTTGTCGTCTTTGGTGCCATGCAGGTCCAGCACCGGGCATCGCACTTTCGACCGACAGGAATCAAGGATCGCCCAGGATAAGGTTAAGAAGAAAATCCAGGAAGAGCAATTAAAATTCGGATATGCAGGTCAGGGCGGCCGTCTGGCTGATATTAAAAAGCACCTTTATCCAATGAAATATATCCATTTCCCATAAATGACTATAAAATTATATTCCACCGCTCCATTGGATATCACGAGTAAATATTCTATCGTTTTTCTGTTCAGCATCCTGAGCCCGCCTGCTTTGGCTGTGATCAAGGATAATGAACGAACCTCGGTTGATGAAGAGATGCTGTCGAGCTTGCTAAATATTGCCTATTCAACTTCCCGAGGAATTCTTTATACTCGTTTTTTAGGGACGGTTCTTGAAGGGCCTAATTTCTTATCGCATTGCTTCAAGAGTAATCATATTTATTTTCATACTCCCGAAGTACTTTCCGCTTTGTCTGGGGCGATGGTTCCTTTCCTTCTGCGTTTGTTACCTCCAGGCCA
>CBINPH010000044.1:0-13446 GCA_966252445.1 uncultured Chitinophagaceae bacterium
ATAGCGGTCCAGGAAGCGCAGGGAGCCTTGCAGGGTATCCAGGTAGGGGATATACCGGCCTCCGGGGATCTGGTCCCTGAGCTGGGTGAACCGGGCTGCTCTGCCCCGGACCATATCGCGCAGGTGACCCAAAGAGTCTATGGAGCGGGTGAATAGGTTATGAGCGGCCAGGGAGTCGATTTTCATGAGCCGGGCCTTCATCCTTTCTTCCTGATGCTGCAGGCGGCGCAGGGCCTTGGCGCTGCGCCTGGTCATCCGCCGGCTCAGCAGATCAGTCTTGGCGTTGACCTTATGGAGATAGCGGGTGGGTAGTTGGGCTATGGCTTGTATAGAGTCCAGTCCCTGCATGACGCGGGTGACCGGGGTCTTGTCCGGGGACCGGTCAGACGCAGTTCCCTGTTCCATGTTGAACGATGCGGCTGCATCTCCATTACCTTCTGCAGAAATTGTCGGGGTTGTACTTTGGGCATGGGCGGCCAGGAAGGCCCCGGGGAGGAGGAGGAGCGATAATAAAGCGCGCAGGGACATGCGCTGATAGTTTTCAAGGATGGGTGTCCTATTTCACAAGATGTCTCTCGGTATTCTATAACGAATGTAATTGCACTAATTTAAATTCACAAAATTTTTTTTGAAAAGATTGGCATATATCGGACATAATACCGCTGCGATGTCCTTCTGAAGAAGATCCAATAAACTCGATAGTGGTTGTTCAAACAAACTATGCCGCCTGGTTACTAACCGAATTGAAACCAATCAGCAACCACCCACCCCCACCGCCGCCGCGGCGGGTGGTTGCAGAAAAAAGCCGTACCTTTGCTCGTCCATACGGGCGCACTTTCACTTTTTTTAGCCAGCCTTTACGATCATTTGACCAGGCACTGGGTGTCTGCGCCTGCATGGCTTGAACCCAAAATACAGATGATATGGACAAATGGTTAGCGCAAGTATACGGCCACAACACGATGCAGGATTACCTCATCGCCCTCGGCATTGTCATCGTGGGATTTTTTCTGCTGCGTCTGTTCCGCACGTTGGTCATGCGCCGCCTGCACAAACTGGCCGAGCGCTCGCAGACAGACGTCGACGATTTCGTACTGACCGTTATCCGCCGGGCGTTGCTGCCCATGGCTTATGTCTTGTTGCTCTATGCCGCCCTGCGTTCGCTGGAGTTCAGCGAGGCCTTCATCGGCACCATGCGCGCCATACTGACGGTGGCCATGACCTTTTTCCTGATCAGGCTGATCACGGCTTCCCTGGAATACCTGCTGCACTCCTACCTGAAGCGCCGCGGTGGCGCCACGGCGCACCGGACGGAGGTGCGGGGCATGCTCCTGGTGGCCAACATCATCATCTGGGCCGTGGGCCTGGTGTTCCTGCTGGACAACATGGGCTTCAACGTCGCGACGGTCATCACCGGGCTGGGCGTAGGCGGCGTGGCCGTGGCGCTGGCCGCACAGGCCGTGCTGGCGGATTTCTTCGCCTACTTCGTGATCTTCTTCGACAGGCCTTTTGAGATCGGGGATTTCCTCATCGTGGACGGACAACTGGGCACGGTGGAGCATGTAGGCATCAAGACCACGCGTCTGCGCAGCCTCTCCGGCGAGGAGATGATCTTTTCCAACAAGTTCCTCACAGACGTGCGGGTGCACAACTACAAAAAAATGGAACGGCGGCGGGTAGTGTTCAACCTGAATGTGAGCTACGACACCCCCGAAGAACAGCTCCGCGCCATCCCCGCCATGGTCGAAAGCTTCATCCGTGCACAGGAAGGCGTGGAGTTCGACAGGGGCCATTTTGCCTCTTTCCGCGATACGGGGCTGTACTTCGAGTTCGTCTATTATGTGCTGTCCTCGGACTATACCCGCTATATGAACATCCAGCAGGCCATCAACCTGGAGATCTACCGGGCCTTTCAGCGCCAGGGCATCGCCTTCTCCTTCCCCACGCAGACCTTGCAGCTGCGGGGCTCGGAGGGCGAGCGTTCCTGGGCGGCAGCGGCCCCCGCACCCTGAGCACGGGGCCTCAGGCCTTCTGCACGCGTTCGACCACCTGGCCGGTGGCTTTGTCCTTGAGGATCAGCTTGACATCCCCGTAGTGGGTCTTCTCTTCCTTGATCAGGTAATACTGCGCGTCGTACTCGACCAGCTCGGGACCTTCCTGCAGGCCTTCACGGCCCCTCCAGACATCCAGCTGCACGGGCTCCCACTGCCGGCTCTTCGCCGAACGGTAGGCGGCATCCAGCACAGCATTGACGACATAGCCGTCATAAAACGTTTCTTTCGGCTCCCGGCCCTCCTCGTGGGCGTCGAACATATCCGCGAACATGTGGTTGTAGCCCAGCTCGTTGACCTCGTCCCCCACGGGGAAGAGCCATCCGGTGTTGCTCTCCGCCTTTTCGGCGACATAGTCGGCGCCCTTGCCGGTGGTGAACATCTCGAAGCCGGTGCGCAGGAAATTGTTGATCCACAGGGTGCCTTCGGTGCCCATCACCTCGTCCCGCAGGTCCAGCCCGCCACGGAAGGTCCAGCTGACCTCGAACTGGCCGATGGCCCCGTTCTGGTATTTCACCAGGCCTATGGCATGGTCCTCGGCGGGAATGGGCTTCACCTGGGTGGCCGCCCAGCACATGACCTCCACGGGCTTGACGTCTTTTCCGATGTAACTGCGGGCGATCTCCACACAGTGGCAGCCCAGATCCAGGATGGCGCCGCCGCCGGCCTGCTCCAGGTCCCAGAACCAGTCGCTGTGGGGGCCGGGATGCGTTTCCCTGGACTTGGCCCAGAGGATGCGGCCAAGGGCGCCGCTCTGCACGCTTTCCATGGCCTTCAGCATCTTGGGGGTATAGACCAGGTCCTCCAGGTAGCCGTTGAAGATGCCTGCTTCCTCCACGGCCTTCATCATCCGCAGCGCCTCTTCGGCATTGCGGCCCAGGGGCTTGGTGGTGATCACACCCTTTTTGGCCTTCACGCAGGCCATCACCGCCGCCTCGTGGAGGTTATTGGGCAGCGAGATGCAGACCAGGTCCACCTCGGGGTGGTTCACCGCCTCCTCCAGGCTGGTGGTATGATGAGGCACGCCATAGTCGGCGGCAAACTTTTCAGCACTCTCCCCGCGGCGCGAATACACGCTGACGATCTTGTCCCGGGTACGGCCTCCCAGAATGGAGTCCGCATAAAAGCGGGCGATGAACCCGGAACCCAGCATGGCGATCTTTTTTCCCATAATAATCCTGTTTTGAATTGATAAAGAATAGCAGTTTTGTCGGTACGGCCGGCACGCTTATTTCGCCGCGGGCAGGCTGACGGAACGGATCTTTTCCCGGAAGCTCAGCAGGAAAAAGATCAGCACCGCGGCCGCGATGGCCGCCGGCGTCAGCCAGGTCGGGCGCCAGAGATGGGTGCCGTCGGCCGAGGTAAAATACTGGGATACATACCCTGACAGCAGGGTTCCCGCCCACATGCCTATGCCGTAGGTGGCCATGGTGATCAGGCCCTGCGCGGCGTTTTTGATCTTTTCCCCGGCCTTGAAATCCGTATATATCTGGCCCGTGACGAAAAAGAAATCAAAACAGACCCCGTGCAGGATGATGCCCAGGAAAAGCATCCAGACGCCCATGCCCGCATCGCCGTAGGCAAAGCAGGTGAAGCGCAGTATCCAGGCGAACATGCCCAGCAGGATCATGTTCTTCACGCCGATCCGCTTGATGAGGAAGGGGATCAGCAGGATGAAAAAGGCCTCGAAGATCTGGCCGAAGGTCATTTTGCTGGGAACGTCGGTCATGCCTGCATCGACCAGGAACTGGTTGGTGAAGGTATAATAGAACGAGAGGGGGATGCAGATGAGTATGGAGGCAATGAAGAACACCAGGTAAGACTTGCTCTTGAGCAGGACCAGGGCGTCGACGCCCAGTATCTTGCCGAAGGTGACCTTCTCGTTCTTGGCCTGCGGCGGGGTATGGGGCAGGGTGAAGCTGAAGAGGCCCAGCAGCAGGGAGGCCACGGCGGCGATCTTGAAGGTCAGGGCGAACTGGTCAGGCGCTATGTGAAAGACTTTGTCGATCATCCAGCCGGTGGCGATCCAGCCGATGGTACCCCATACCCGTATCCCCGGGAACTGCTTGCCGGGATCCTTCATCTGGAAAAAAGCCACGGAATTGGAGAGGGCCAGCGTGGGGGCGTACATCAGGGAATACAGCAGCATCAGCCAGAAAAACGTATCAGGGTTCGAGGTCTGGATCAGGACATACAGCAGCACGGCGCCGCCCAGATGCAGGAAGCCCAGCACCCGCTGCGCCGCAAAAAACCGGTCGGCGATCATGCCCACGAAAAACGGGGAGATGATGGTCGCGATGGACAGGGCGCTGTAGGCCTCGCCGATCTGGACCTGGGAGGCGTTGAGGCTGTGGGACAGGTAGGTGCTCATCGTGACGTACCAGGCGCCCCAGACGAAAAACTCTAGGAACATCATGGCGGACAGCCGGAAGCGGGTATACGGACGCATGGAGGGTATTTTTGGTGGCTTCTGGAATTTTGCGCTATAATAGACAAATTTTTGCTGCGTCGACCCATTTTTTCGGGCGGCGGCCCCGGCGCGCCGCGCGCGGCGCGCCCCGCCCCGCGATAAAATGGTATATTAGCCCGACAGGAGGCAGTGCTCCGGCGACGGACGCTGTCTCTTTTCATCGTCAAACCCTCCCGTATGCGCAAGGAATTCATCATCGGGATCACGCTGGCCCTGGCCGGCATCACCCTGCTGGCCCTCTGGCAACCCTGGGCCTGGTGGCTTATGGCGCTGGCGGGCCCGCTGGCCCTGACCGGCATTGTGGACATGCTGCAGACCAGGCATGCCATCATGCGCAACTACCCGGTGCTGGGGCGCCTGCGCTACCTGATGGAGGACCTGCGCCCCAAGATGTACCAGTACTTCATCGAGAGCGATATCGATGGGCGCCCCGTCAACCGCATAGACCGCTCTTCCATCTACCAGCGGGCCAAGCGGGAGCTGAACACCCAGCCCTTCGGCACCCAGTTCGACGTCTATGCCGAAGGCTACGAGTGGCTGGCCCATTCCATAGCCCCCGTCGACTTCGACAAAGTGAACAAAGACCCGCGGGTGGTCTTCGGGGAAGGGCGCTGTGAGCAGCCTTACTCGGCCAGCATCCTCAACGTGTCGGCCATGAGCTTCGGCTCGCTGGGGGCCCGCGCCGTAGAGGCCCTCAATGCCGGGGCCCGCATCGGCGGCTTCGCCCACAACACGGGCGAGGGGGGCCTAAGCCCCTATCACCTGAACCATGGCGGCGACATCATCTGGCAGATCGGCACCGGCTATTTCGGCTGCCGCGACGAACAGGGGCGCTTCGACGAGCGCCTCTTCGCCGAGAAGGCCAAGCTGCCCCAGGTCCGCATGGTGGAGCTCAAGCTGTCGCAGGGCGCCAAGCCCGGGCACGGCGGCATCCTGCCGGCCGAGAAGAACACCGAGGAGATCGCCGCCATCCGCCATGTGAAGCCGCACACCACCGTCTTCTCGCCGCCCTACCATACGGCCTTCGGCACCCCCCTGGAGCTGATGCAGTTCATCGGCCGCCTGCGCAGCCTCAGCGGCGGCAAGCCCACGGGCTTCAAGCTTTGCCTGGGGCGGCGCAGCGAGTTCCTCGGCATCTGCAAGGCCATGCTGGAGACCGGCATATACCCCGATTTCATCACGGTGGATGGGGGCGAGGGCGGCACGGGGGCGGCTCCGCCCGAGTTCTCCAACTCAGTGGGCATGCCCTTCATGGACGCCCTGGCCTTTGTGCACGACGCCCTGCGGGGCTTCGGCATCCGCGACCGCCTGCGGCTCATCGCCTCGGGGAAGATCCTCACCGGTTTCCATATCGTGCGGGCCCTGGCGCTGGGTGCCGATACCTGCAACAGCGCCCGGGCCATGATGATGGCGCTGGGCTGCATACAGGCCCTGATCTGCAACACCAATAAATGCCCCACGGGGGTGACCACCCAGGACCCCTGGCTGGAAGCAGGACTGGTGGTGGACGACAAGAAGCACCGGGTGGCCAACTACCACCGCGACACGGTGGAGAGCTGCGTGGAGCTCTGCGCCGCCGCGGGGCTGGACGACCCACACCTGGTCAGCCGCGGCCACATCCACCGGCGGGTGTTCATGAATTCGGTAAAGACCTTCGAGGAGATCTATCCGCCCACGCCCGAAGGCGGACTCCTGGAAGGGCGCATCCCCGAGCCGCTGCGGCGGGAGCTGGAACTTTCCACGGCAGAGAGATGGATCTGAGCGGCGCCCCAAGGCGTCCAGGGCCGCCTGGGGGCGGCTCACCCTCACCTTTCGTGTAAAAATCATACGGAAAAGTGAATTTGTTCGTAACTTGAGCATCCCGGGCGCTTGGACCCGGGAGCGGGGCGCCCCCCGCCGGCGTACGCCTACTCCCCGCAGCATGCGCCGGCGCCCCTCAGGGTGGCATGGCTATATTGCTCAATAATCCACAATTTTACCAACCATGAAAAAAATGAGTTTGCAGTTGTCCAAAGTCCTCGGCGCCCTGATGGTCGCCGGGCTCACCATGGTCTCCCTGGGCGCTTCCGGACAGTCGAAGGGAAAGACCATGACCGTTAAGGGAGAGGTGCTGGACATGGCCTGCTACATGGGTCACGGCGCCCACGGCGCCGGGCACGCACAATGCGCCAAGATGTGTCTCCAGGGCGGTTCTCCGGCCGGGCTGCTTTCCAGCGATGGGAAGGTCTATCTGCTGGTCGCCGACCATGACAAGCCGGAGCCCTATACGGAAGTGCGCAAGCATGGTGCCGGGCAGGTAACCGTCACCGGGCAGTTCAACGACCGCAACGGCGTGCAGGCATTGGTGGTGGAAGATGTGAAAGTGGCCGGCAGCTAAACAGCCTTGTACTGATCTCCAGCCCCTGTCTTCACGGACAGGGGTTTTTTTTGTTAATCCACCTTCTTGTAGCGGAGCCGGATGGAGTTCACCGCCAGCACCACGTCACTGAAGCCCATGGCCCCAGCGGCGATGATGGGGCTGAGATAACCCAGCGCAGCCACGGGTATGGCGATGACGTTGTAAAAGAAGGCCCAAAAGAGGTTCTGGCGGATGGTCAGGTAGGTGTGCCGCCCCAGGGAAAGGGCCAGGGGCAGGTTCCCCAGCCTGTTGTTCAGCAGCACCACGTCGGCCGACTGCATAGCCACATGGGTGGCGTCGCTCAGGGATATGCCGATGTCGGCCAGCGCCAGGGCGGGCGCGTCGTTGATGCCGTCTCCCATCATGGCCAGCGGACCCTGGGCCTTCAGGCGGCGGATGACCTCCATTTTCTGCGCGGGGGTCTGCTCGGCATATACCTCGTCGATGCCCAGGCGGGTGGCGACAGCCTCGGTGGCGGCCCGGCGGTCGCCGCTGAGCAGGGCAGTAGCGATGCCGCGGGCCTTCAGCCGGGCCACCACCTCCGCCGCTTCAGGGCGCAGGCTGTCCTCCAGGTCCACCCAGCCCAGCAGGCGCCCGTCCCGCAGCACGTATACGGCATGCCCTTCCTCGGCTTCCAGGCCGGCGGCCAGGCGTATGGACCCCACCCCATAACGATGGCCGTCCTCGCCCGTGGCCGTCACGCCGGCGCCGCGCTGCTCCGCTACCTCACGCAGGGGCAGGGGCGCGCTGTCTCCCCAGGCCGCCGTGATGGCGCGGGCGATGGGATGGGAGGAGTGCTTCTCCAGGGCGGCAGCCACCCGGCGCAGTTCTTCCTCCTCGCCGTCCAGCGCCTTCAGGCCGGTGATCTCCAGCCGGCCCGTGGTGAGGGTGCCCGTCTTGTCGAAGACCACACGCCGCAGGTCCTTGAAGCGCTCCAGGGTATGCGCCCCCTTCACCAGGATGCCCTGGCGGGCGGCGCGCCCCAGCCCCACCATGACGGCCGCGGGCGTCGCCAGCCCCATGGCGCAGGGACAGGCGATGACCAGCACGGCGACGGCCCGCATGAGGGCCTCCCTGGCCGGGATATCGAAACCGAAAAAGGAGAGCAGGAAGGTCAGCAGGGCTATGCCCACCACCACCGGCACGAACACGGCGCTGATGCGGTCCGCCAGGCGCTGCATGGGCGACTGGATGCCCTGGGCCTGCCGCACCAGCTCGATGATGTAGGCCAGGACGGTGTCTTTCCCCGTGGCGGTGACCTCCATCTTCAGGTTGCCGTCTTCCAGCAGGGTGCCGCCGACCACGGTGTCGCCGGGGCCACGGCGGACGGCGGCGCTTTCTCCGGTGATCATGGACTCGTTGGCATGGCCCTCGCCCCAGTACACCCGGCCATCCACCGGCACCTGGTCCCCGCTGTTGACCTGCACGCGATCCCCTACCTGCAGCAGCCGGTTGTCCAGCTCCTCCAGGCTGCCGTCGTCGCGGATGCGCCGGGCCCTGGTCACCTGCATGCGTGCCAGGGCCGTGATGGCCGTGGTCGTCTGGCGCACCGACCGCTCCTCCAGGAGGTTGCCCAGCAGCACCAGCGTGATGATCGAGGCGGCGGTCTCATAAAACAGAAAGGTGGGGCCCAGCGCCCAGAGGGTGCCGGCGAGGCTGTAAAAAAAGGCGGCGGAGGCGCCCAGGACGATGAGCACGTCCATGTTGGGCACACCGTGGGCCATGGAGCGGTAGGCGCTGCGCCCGAAATGCCACATGCCGATCAGGTAGACGGGCAGGGCCAGCGCCAGCTGGAGCCAGGGATTGTGCAACCAGTGCCAGGCGATGAACATGTGGGCCAGCAGGGGCAGGGTAAAGAGCAGGCTGACGATGAACTTCCCTTCCAGGGTCTGCATCCAGGGCTGGCGTGCGGCCTCCGCCTCGGGGCGCAGGACATGGTAGCCCATATGGTCTATGCCGTGGAGGACCTGCTCCGCGTCCTTGTCGCCGCTCAGCTGAAAACGGACATCGCCGGTGGCGAAGCTCACCATCACCTCTTTCATCCCTTCCTTTTCCAGGTAGCGGCTGATGCTCTGTGCGCAGTTGGCGCAGCTCATGCCTTCGACCTTGCAAGCTATCGTGGTCATGGGTCATCGGATTGTTGTGCATCAAAGGTACGATGGACCGCTGCGCGCGCCGTTACAGAATTGATTCTAAGGTTTACATTATTTTTACCGCATGGAGCGGACCTATAGCCTGGAAGACATCGACGCCGTCGCCGCCGAGGTGCTGGGGCAGCTGCCGCCGTCGCCGGTGGTCGCCTTCCATGGCGCCATGGGGGTGGGCAAGACCACCTTCATCCGCGCCCTCTGCGCGGCCATGGGCTCCGCCGACACCGTCTCCAGCCCCACCTTCGCCCTCATCAACGCCTACACCCTCCCTGCGGAGGGGGGCGGAACGCCCCTCTACCACCTGGACCTGTACCGCCTCTCGGGGGAAGAGGAAGCCGTGCGGGCAGGCATAGAGGACTGCCTCTACAGCGGCGCGCCCTGCCTGGTCGAATGGCCCGAAAAAGCGGAGGCCCTGCTGCCGGCGGGCAGCGTCCACATCCGGCTCAGCATGCTTGCCGACGGGCGCCGCCACCTGGTACTCTCCCAGGATCCTGGCTGATCTTTTCCGGCCCTGTAACATTTGGGGGGGCTGCAGCGTCCCATAGGGGAAGATTCAGCGAATGGACGAATGTTATACCTTGGGCACAGAGACCTTATTGCGCAGGAACGGACGGAGGCCGGCGCCTTTCCCCCGACCCTCCGCCCGCCGGCTTCCGGCATCGTCTAAGGCAGAAAACATAAGCCTTTACCTTTGACTGCTGTTCAAGCCGGCCCGAGCAATGACCGAAAAGGAATATAACCAGTGTGTGGACCTGTACGCGGACGGGGTGTACCGGTTTATCCTGAAAAACCTGTCGCATGAGGAAGACGCCCGGGACATCGTGCAGAACAGCTTTGAGGCGCTCTGGCGCCATCACCGGGAGCTGGCTCCCGAGAAAGCCCGGGCCTGGCTGTTCACGGCGGCCTACCGAAGCATGATCGACCATATCCGCAAGACCCGGCGGGTGACGCTGGTGGACAGCTTCCAGGAGAACGCCGGGCTCCGGGAAGAGCAGCCCCGGCAGCTGCAGGGGGTGCTGCAGCAGGCCCTGCGGCAGCTCAGCGAGATCCAGCGCTCCCTGGTCATGCTGAAGGACTATGAAGGTTACAGCTATGAGGAAATCGGCGGCATCACCGGCCTGAATCCTTCCCAGGTAAAGGTGTACCTCCACCGGGCGAGGCTGAAGATGAAGGCCTTCCTGGTCCGCCGCGAAAACGTCATTTGAACAGGGGAAAACCGATGCGATGAAAGTGACCATGGACAATTACGAGGAGTACCTGCTGCGGCAGGTGGACGGGGAGCTGGACGCGGAGGAGCGGGCGGCGCTCGACGCCTTTCTGGAAGCCCATCCCGCCTGCCGCGAGGAGCTGGCCTGGCTGGAGAAGACGCGGCTGCTGCCGGAGGAGCCTTTGCCGTATCCCGCCAAGGCGGCTCTCTACCGCCGGGAGGGTACGCTACCCCTCCTGCGCAGGGGCTGGCTCCGCTATGCGGCGGCGGCGGTGCTGCTGCTCCTGGGCCTGTTCTACTGGCGGCCCTGGGCGCCTCCCACGCCGGCGCCGGCACTGAGTTCCCGGCCCGCTGCCCCCGACACCGCATCCATGCACACCATACCTCCTGCCGTGACACCGGCGCTCCCGGCGCCGGCGCACCTGGCCCAAGGAGCGCGCCGGCCTCCCGACGGACAAGCCGCCACGCCGGCAGCCACAGGGCGCCTCCCCCGGCGCCCGGCAGCGACAGGCGCATCCCTGGCCTCGTCGCGACCCGCCGCAGCCCCCCGGCCGGAACCGGCGGGCGATGAAGCACGGAAGGACATGCCGGCTGATGTCGCAGGCCGGCCCTCGGCTCCCCTGCATCCCCTGCCTGCGCTGGCGGACAACCAGGTGACTGCGGCAAAGGTGGACAGCCCCGCACTCGTCGCGGCCAGCCCCCTGGCCATGGCGGCCCGGACCGCGCCGGGAGCGGAGGCCGTGGGTGACCGCATCCTGCGCACCGCCGAGAGCCTGAACGAAGCCAAGGGACGCATGGATGACGCCCTCACCGAAAAGATTTACGATATCCACGACAAAACCTCGGGCTTCCTGGAAAACATCCAGAAAACCGGCCTGCGGATAGGACACATCACCTTTGCGATCAACAACTAAACTGGACAACCATGAAACGCTACGGCATCCCCATGATGCTGGCAGGCCTGCTGGCCGCCACCACCATCCGGGCACAGGAAACGACCATCAAAGTCGGTGAGACCGTCATCCGCGATGACCGGGACACAGCCATGAAGCCCCATGTCGACACGGTCGTCGTGGGCCCCATCACGGTCATTCAGCGCAGCACCCCCCACAAGGACTCCTCGGGCCACTTATGGAACGATCGGGAAACCGTACGGGTGAACTGGGGGAAGACCCGGCGCAAGGAAGACCTGAAGGATGTGACCTTCGACTGGCTGGGCCTGGACCTGGGATGGAACAACTTTACCGACCGCAGCGATTACGGGACGGCGGAGGTGAACGACTTCGCCCTGCCCGGCCCCGGCGGCCAGGAAGCCTCGTCCGATGAGTTCGCCCTGCGCGGGGGCAAGTCTGTCAACGTCAACATCTGGCCGATCATGGTCAAGGTCAACCTGCTCTACCATGTCCTGAGCCTGAAAAGCGGCTTTGGCATAGAGATGAACAATTACCGGTACTCCCGGCCCATCAGCTATGTCAATGACATCTCGAAGACCTATATCGTCCCCGACAGCATCAGTTTCAAGAAAAACAAGCTGTTCACCGAATACCTGACCATACCCCTGCTGCTGCACCTGGAGACCAACCCCCACCGCTCGGCCGGGTCCTTCCGCATGTCCATTGGCCCCACCTTCGGGGTGCTGGTCAAGTCGCGCACCAAGCAGGTCAGCAAGGAGCGCGGGAAGGTGAAGAACAACGACTCCTTCAACCTGGAAAAATTCCGGACGGCCCTGCGGGCGGAGCTGGGCTTCGGCCCCGTGACCCTGTACGCCTCGCGCAGCCTGACGCCCATCCACCAGTACGGACTCAAGCAATATCCCTATTCGATCGGCTTCATCCTGATCAACAACAAAGGCTGGTAGCCGCTGTGCTGCGCGGCGCCCCAGTCAAAAAAGCCCCGGCATAGCCGGGGCTTTTTCATTCGGCTGGTCATGGAGGTGTGTGGAATTTCAGCAATCATCAGGGGGGAAGAGGGCTCCATGCCGTCCGGTACAAAGAAACGGCGGCCGGCCTTCCGCGCCGCAGCCATTCGGGAAAATATCTGTTCGAATGGGGAAAAGCCGCTCAGCGGGCGCCCGGCGGACAATGCGCTTCCAGGTAACGGCTGAGCAGCGCGTACAGGTGCGCGGTGGTGCCCTTCCCTTCGTGGATGCCGTGGGTGCGGTTGGGATACTCCATCATGGAAAAGGGCTTGCCGGCGGCCACCAGCGCATTGATCAGGGCCTCCTGGTTCTGGTAATGCACGTTGTCGTCGCCGCTGCCATGGATGATCAGCAGGTTGCCCTGCAGCCCCGCGGCATGGTTCACCGAGGAGCCCTGCTGGTAATACTTGAGGTCGGCGGGCAGCAGCCCCATGTAGCGTTCCTCATAGATGTTGTCGTAGTACAGCATGTTGGACACGCCGGCCACGGCCATGCCCGTCTGGAACAGGCCGGGGTACTGAAACATCAGGTTCTGCGTCGAGGAGCCGCCGCCGCTCCATCCCCAGACCGCCATGCGGGTGCTGTCCACCCAGGGCCACTGCCGGATCTGGCGGGCGGCCAGCGCCTGGTCCCGGATGTTGAGCTGGCCTATGCGCTTCAGGATGGCCTTGCGCCAGGCGCGGCCTTTGGGCGCGGGGGTGCCGCGGTTGTCCAGGGAGATGATCACATAGCCTTCGTCGGCCAGCTGCTGGAACCAGGCGTTGGGGCTGAACTCATCCTTGACGGTGCAGCTGGCCGGCTCCCCATAGACATAGAAGAGCACGGGGTAACGTTTCGTGGAGTCGAAGTCCGCCGGGCGGATCATGTACCCGTCCATCGTCGTGCCCTCTTCGGTGGTGAGCCGGAAAAAGCGCTTGGGGTTCCGCGTCATGGCATGCAGCTGCGCGGGCGCCGGCCCTTCATGGGCAGACCTCTTCAGCACCCTGGGCCCGTCCATGGCGACGAAGGAGGTCCGCGGCGGCGTGGCGTGGGCGGAGAAACGATGTACAGCATAGGCCCCGTCCGGGGAGACGTCGTAGGTATGGGTGCCGGCTTCATCTGCGGGGGAGATGCGTACGGCGGCACGGCTGCCGTCCAGGGGCACCTGGTAGAGGTATTGCTGCGTGGCATTCTCCGGGGAAGCGTAGAAATAGAGCAGCCCGCGGCGCCGGTCTATGCCGGCCAGGTCGATGACGTCGTAGCCCCCTTTCGT
>CBINPH010000045.1:0-13292 GCA_966252445.1 uncultured Chitinophagaceae bacterium
TATAGCAGCTTGAAAGATAATGCAGTATTATTGGGGCGCTTGTCGTACATATGTGAATTATTTTTTTCAGCATACGCTCAGGCATATCCGAAAGCAACGCTTCTGGTGGCCCGTAAACAGCAGAAAAGGCCTAGTTTTCAATTTAAGGAAGAGTCCATACAATTGCATGTTCTAGCCATGCTTCATGGCATGGGCTGTATCCTAACAAATTGAAATAACGGCAGGAATCTCCATTGGGTTTTCCTAATCCCTTGGAAGATTACCGATACAAGTCTCGTAAACAAAATAACCAGAAGAGAAATAAAAATGAGGGTATCGACCCCGGATCACCTATGAAATCTCGTGGCCAAAATACTCAAACCGCACTAAATCGGACAAGTCAGGAGATCACGTAGCATCGTTGAGGAAAGAGGCCGGCCAGGCTTTTGCCCCGCATCCCGGTGGGATATCTAGCGGCTGTCCAATACCAGCACCCAGTCCTGCCCCTTCCCGGAGCTGGGCGGCGTAAACGACATCACCGGGGCTTTCTTTCTTTTGCCTGCCCAGGTGAAGACGCCGCTGCGTGGATTGTACCAACTGACCCGTAGGCGCCGTCCCTGCAAGGATCCTGTTTGGATCTCCAGTACCTTGCCTGTAGGCGTATAGATAAAGGCGTAGCGCCCTTCTGCGTCCCGGCTGCCAATGCAATAGGTGGAATCTTTCTGTTGATTCCCCCTGATTAGAGACGGATCGGGAATCCGCGTGAGGAAGGGCCGGGACAGCATCAGTTTTTTGACGTATCGCATCTGCTCCGCGCCTGGCAGGCGCAGGGCGTCAAACCAGTACCTCGCGGCGCCATTGATGGGAGCTTTGCCTGGCATGTACATCTGCCATACATCGTGGCAGCCATAAGTCACGCCGAAGGCACCCGCAAAGAGATCCCAGTACAAGTCTTTGCGGATATCGTCGCTTCCGGAGATCCCGAATTTTTGGGCATTGAAACAGATGGGGTGATCTTCATAGAGGGGCTCCCCGTCCAGGGTGGGTTTTGGCGGCTGCAGCGCATAGTCATGGGCGATCTTGTCATAAATAGGTTGGTCCTTGCAATGCCCGGTCTGATGCATATTGAAGTCCAGCCAGTCATCGTGATGGAACCATGTGGACGATCCCCCGCCGTCATGTGGTTGCGGATGGAAGGTCACGAGGGCGCTGTCTGGGTGTCCCACGCCTTCGATGATGCCGGCAGCCATGGCTCTCCAGATGGCGATGTCGCCGGCGCCACGGGGATTGCGGTCCCCGCCAAGCACCCATACAATATTCCATTGGTGCCGGTATCGGGCGCCCAGGTATTTCCCGAAAGCACGGGCTGTGCGGCTGTCGAAGATTTCAGGGCCCTTTCCCCAGGAAGCTTTGTTGACCTTGTCTCCCCATGTTGGCAGCATGGCGATGTATAAGCCCAGGGAAGCCGCTTTATTCACGATCTGGTCCACATGTCGGAAATACGCTTCATTGGGGCGGGAAGGGTCCATGTTCAACAGCGGGAGGTCACCATTGGCATTGGGGTCTTTGAGACCATCCAGTTCGGCGAGGACAACGGCCTGAATGACTGTGAATCCCTGTTCGGCCCGCACACGCAGGTAACGGTCGGCTTGTTGACTGTCCAGCCGATGAAAGAGTTCCCATGCCGTGTCGCCCAGCCAGAAGAACGGGGATCCGTCCTCGTATACCAGGTACCGGTGGTTGTCGGAAACCCGCAGGCGCTCAGCCTTCACGGTTTGGGCTGCCGCAGAAAGGCTTCCGCCCAGTATACAGGCGGATAAGAGAATGATCCAAAGTGTACGTGTATACCTCATGTTGATAGGTTGCTCTATGGGTAAGTCCTGAATGCGCATGACAGCAGATCGTTCCGCACGTTTCCCCGGAGAGGGATGTACGCCGGAAGCAGGACGCATTCCGAAAGATAGGAAAAAGCGCTGAGCGGTAAGCGGATTTCTGGGTCACGCCCCATGTTCCGCCGGGTTGGTGACCAAGCCCAGGAACAGGATTGCGCCGCTGCTTCGGTCGGCGATGAGATACAGGAAGGGACGGTTTACATCCATGACCGGGGGCGGATTCAAGGGCATAGAGGTCACGCTCATGCCTATGGACGTAGCTGCCGCCGCCTCGGTACCCTCTTCATTGACCTCGATGTACGTCTTGTGGATGACCTGCGAGATGAAGGCCTGGACCCCTTCGGGATACATACCGCTGAAGTCGGCGTCCCGGCTGAACGCCTGGCTCATTCCCAAGCTGCCCAGTACAGGCTTCAGGTCCCCCAATGCGCAGGGTAATCTTTTCCGGATGCAGAGCGGCAAGATATTGCTGGAAGCGCTCGGCGCCGAACCCTGTTTTCCAGGACGATAGATTTGTATTTCCCGGGGGCAGCAGCACGTACATGCTGATCGTTCCATTGCCGTAGGGCAATTCGACCATCTGCAGGCTGTCGTTGCCGACATACCGGAAGCTATCTTCCCTGGTCATGAACGGGACCTGCAGGTCTCGTCCTCCCGGCGCATGGAAAGGGCGGTTATGCGTGGCCTTCGGATCAAAATTGTCTTTCCACCGCCCTTTAAAATAAACGGCATTGATCAGGTACATGACGTCGGCTGGATCGATGGATGATAAAATAGCCTTGATCTTTTGCTGGGTATGGGCAGCGACCCAGTCATTGACGGCGGCGACCGTCGCGGGCGAAAAGTCCGCCTTCTGGATATCAGCATGGTAGGCACGGGCATTGCGTTGCAGAAAGGAGGCCAGCGGCTGGGCGCCCTGGTCCCTGTACCAGATGCTGTTGGCTATATCCAGGATGACGCCGCTGTCTCTTTGGGCCAGGGCATCGATGACGTTGCCGTTGGCGGTGTTCAGGGTGTCCATGGGGATATTCTCCAGCTGCAGGGTCTGCTGCATGCCTTCCTGTGTAGCTCCTTTTGCGCCGTTGTATACCATGCTCAGGGCCAGGTAAATGCTGAGCGGGGAAATCAGCATGTTCCCCCCGGCGGTATCCATGGTCTTGTGGAAAAGCCGGAAGGCAAAGCGGTTCTGGGCATCGATCACAGCTGGAACCGGGTCCGCTTCGGCCCTGCTTTGTGGGGCGTGTTGGCCGGGAGGCCGGTGACAGCCGGCGGCCAGGAGGATCAGGAACGGCGCGCTTTTCAACAAGGCAGTGGTTACCATAGAACAGGGTCTGATTAAAAGATACAAAGTCGATCGTTATTGTACCTGCAGAGCACAAATGGTGCCTGCATTCATCTTATAGCCGATGTCCCCATCTCCAGGGCCTTTCCACATGGCGGGCGTCGATGTAAAAATTACCATATATCGAGCTCCCTGAAATTTTTTGGAGGCGAGGGGCAGGGCATGGAAACGCACGTCATCTGTTTCCAGGGATACCGCCCTTGCCGCTCCAGCCAGCCCTTTCGCGCTATACTGGCGGCTCTGAAGGCACACACCACCCGAAATGCTTACCGCCGAGTGCTCGGTCCCGCAAATGGAACTGATCCTGCGTTCTCCGCCGTGAAGGGCGTCAGTTCATTTCGTCTGCCGGGGAGGAGGATACAGGGCCTTTGGCTGGCGGTTCGTGTTTTTGGGCGTGGAAGAGCTCTCTGTGCGTGGCGTCTGCGTCTTGGGCGTGGTCGCCGGGGCGCTGCCCTGGCTACTGCCCGCCGGCGGCACATCGAAGTAATCACTGGCATTGCCGTTGCCGGTGGGTGCCGCTTCCTGCCCTGGCGGCAGATTGGGGTCGAAGGGACCCGCATTGAACTCTGCAGGAGGTGCCGGCAGGTCGAAGGCTAGCCCGGGATCGATGCCCAGCGTTTTGTCCGCATATACTTTCTGCATGAAGTACCCGAAAATAGGAAGACCGGTATTGGCTCCCTGCCCGACATGTGTGGTGCTGAAATGCAGGAAATTGTAGTTAAAGCCTACCCAGGCCCCCGCCAGGAGCTGGGGGGTATAGCCGATGAACCAGCCATCAGTGTTGTCATTGGTGGTGCCCGTCTGTCCCGCGATATCGCTCGGCAGCCCAAACATCCAGCGGATTCTGGAACCGGTGCCGGAATTGACGACGCCTTCCATCATGCGGACCATGGTGGCGGCAATGGTCTGGTTGATGACCTCATGCTTACGCGGAGCGAAGTTTTCCAGGATATTGCCGTTGCGGTCTTCGATACGGGTAATCAGAATGGGTTCCGCCATCAGTCCCTGGTTCGGAAAAATGGAATACCCCCTCAGCATCTCATACAGGGAGATCTCGGGGGTGCCGAGGGCTATGGAAGGGTAGGGGGGAACCTTGCTGCTGATGTCAATGCGGGTGGTCAGGAAATCTGCAAATACCTTAGGGGTCAGCTGTTTGATGAGGTAGGCGGCGACGTGGTTAAGGGATTGCGCCAGGGCCTGGGCTACCGTGACGTTTCCGCCGCTGCCGCCTTCGGAGTTCTTGGACACCCAATGGTATTCGGGGAAGGACACCGGCTCGTTGGGTACCACCGTGCCGGGCGTAAAACCGTTCATGATGGCGAGACAATAGAGGAAGGGTTTGATGGTGGAGCCTACCTGCCGGCGCGTCAGGATGTGATCATCCTTGAAATACCGGAAATCCGGGCCGCCGACCCAGGCTTTGATCTCCCCGTTCTCCGGGTCCATGGCCAGAAAGCCAGACTGCACCACTTGCTGCATGTACTTGATAGAGTCCATGGGGGTCATGACGGTATCGACAGTGTGGGGTATATTGTCGGTGTTGCGGTACCAGGAAAACACCCGCATCTTCACTTTTTGCGTGGTGAAGAATTTCCGGATCTCTTCATCGCTTTTCCCGTCGGCCTTCATGGACTTGTAGCGCGACGAATTCTTGACAAAGATGTTGAGATAATTTTCATTTTTCTTCCAGACACGGCCGGAGCGGACATCGCTTTGGGCATTGAAGAGCTGCTGCAGGGCAGCCAGGTGCTTGAGCATGGCCTGTTCAGCATAGAGCTGCATGCGCGGATTGATGGTCGTGTATATCTTCAGTCCGTCGCTATAGAGGTTATAGGGCTCTCCGTCGGGTTTCTGATGCTTGGAGGCCCAGTCTTTCATAAAGATGCGCACATATTCCCGGCAATAAGGCGCTATGCCGGTGTTCTGGTTCATCTTATGGTACTGCAGGCGGATAGGGGTATTGATGGCCGCTTTGGCCTGCGCCGGTGTGATGTAATGCCCTTCGTCCATCTTGCGGATGACCAGGTTGCGGCGGTTCAGCGCGATCTGGGGATTGATGCGGGGATTGTACAGCGTATTTCCCTTCAGCATGGCTACCAGGGTCGCGGCCTCCTCAATATTGAGCCGGTCCGGATTTTTGTTGAAAAAAGTGCGGGAGGCATTCTTGATGCCCTTGACATTGTCCCCGAAGCCCACGGTGTTCAGGTACAAGGCCAGGATTTCGTCCTTGGTGAAGTTGCGTTCCAGCTTGACGGCCAATACCCATTCTTTCAATTTCTGGAAGGAGCGGACCAGGACATTGGAGGACCGGTAGCCGAACAGGTTCAGGGCCAGCTGCTGGGTGATCGTGCTGGAGCCGCGGCGCCGTCCTGTCAGCAGGTAAAACGGGATGGCCAGGGTACCCTTGGCGTCGATGCCGGAATGGTCATAGAAGCGTTCATCTTCGGTGGCGACCAGCGCATTTACGACATAGGGAGAGATGTCCTTAAAGTCACAGGCCGTGCGGTCCTCGTCCGCATAGTAGAACTTGCCCATGGGTGTGCCGTCCTCTGCATAGACTTCCGAGGCCAGGGCTGCCGAGGGGTTCTCCAGTTCGGACATGGACGGCATGTAGCCGAACAGCCCCCAGTTGATCAGCAGGATGATCAGGAAGAACAAGCCGATGCAGGCACCAAATGCGATCCACAATATTTTGACGGCCTTTTTCAATGGCAGCGGTTTAAGGTCAAAACGTCTGTTTCAGCCGGTTATTACCCCGGCACCGGCCAAAAGCCGGCGCCGGGCCCGGAAAGGATGAAGGCAGCAAACCGCATGCCTTTTCCGGCGCAGGACAAAACTATCAAAAATTCCGGGGTTTGCGGACCTGGGAAAGCCAGCCAGCCCCTCGGCGCGGGAGCTGAAAACGGGGCATTCCGTCCAGGGGCAGGAAAAAGCACTAAAAAGTTCAGGAAGGTGAATGCGCGTGGGTATGCAGTCCGCATTCCTTTTGCGAACTCTCCCACCACCATCTGCCGGCCCTGGGGGCCTCTCCGGGAGCGATGGCCCGGGTGCAGGGCGCACAGCCTATGCTGACGAATCCCTGGTCATGCAGGCGGTTGTAGGGGACCGAATGAACCTTGATGTAATCCAGCATTTCGGCCTCTGTCCAGTGGATGAGCGGGTTGAACTTGTAGAGGCCGTAATCGTCGTCCCATTCCCAGATGGCCATGTTCCGCCGGTTATCGGATTGCTCAGCCCGCAGGCCGGTCACCCAGACCTGTACGCCTTCAAGGGCGCGCTGCAGGGGCTTTACCTTCCGGATGAAGCAGCATTCCTTGCGGTTCTCCACAGACTCGTAAAAAGCATTGAGCCCTTTTTCCCGCACATAGGATTCCACATCCCTGTGGTCCGGGAAGTACACTTCGAATTCCTTGCCGTAGCGGGCGCGGGCCAGGTCCATAAGATCGTAGGTTTCCTGGAACATCCTGCCTGTATCCAGGGTGAATACCCGGATGGGCAGATCGTGACGCCAAATTGCATCGGCGATGACCATGTCTTCCTGTCCAAAGGACGAAGACAGAGCCACACCACCGGGATACAGGTCGGCCACCCGCCTCAGCCCTTCTTCCAGCGAAAGGCTTTCCAATATGTTGATCTGATCATCGTTCATCGGCTGCCTTTATTTCGATGCGGCGTCCCTTTTGGCGGAGACAGCCTCCCAAGCCCTTTCGTGCAAGTAATACAGGATGATCTTGGTAAACACTTCCACCGATCCGATGCTGAGGGCCATTTGCACCTTGCCGGTGACCAGGTAAGCAATCATCATGGTGTCTATGGTACCTACGACGCGCCAGGATATGCCTTTGATCAGGCTGATGATATGACTTTGCTTTCCGCGGGACTCAGCCTTTGCTTCCGAGGCCTTGGCGTTTTGGCGTTTGGTCAGAATGGCATCGATAATCATGGTGGTCTTTGCTTAGGTTTCTGAGGCAAAAATACATAAATCCCATAAAAATGGTAGACTAATTGAAAAAAAGAGGAAAAAATTTTTCCACCAGCCTCCGGGAAGGGTTACATGCGTTCGGGTACGCGTATACCCAGCAAGGCCAGGGAACGCTGCAGGGTCTCGGAGACCAGCCGGCACAGCTGCAGGCGCAGCTGCTTTTTCCCGGGCGATTCGGCATCTCGCACGGAATGGGCTGTATAGAAGGCATTGAACACTTTGGCCAGGCTGAAGGCATAGGTGGCTATAATGGACGGATCCAGTTCCTTCCCGGCGGCTTCCAGGGCCGCGCGATACTGCTCGGCCTGTCGCAGCAGTGCCTTTTCCAGGGGCAGGAGGGGTTCTTCCTGCGACACGGGAATGCTCACCGGTTCACCTTCCTTGCGGAGAATGGAGCGGATCCGGGCATAGGTATATTGCACGAATGGACCAGTAAATCCGTGGAAATCAATGGATTCTTCCGGATTGAAGACCATCTTTCGTTTGGGATCCACCCGGAGCAGGTAAAATTTCATGGCGCCCAGGCCCAATATTTCATACAGGTCATGCAGTTCCTGCTCGCTGAAATCCGCTACCTTACCGAGTTCCTGGGTATGCCTGCCCGCCGTAGCCACCATTTCATCGATCAGGTCGTCGGCATCGACCACGGTACCCTCCCGGCTTTTCATCCGGCCGTGAGGCAGCTCCACCATGCCGTAACTCAGGTGGTGGATGCCCGCAGCATAGGGCTTTCCCAGCCGGTCCAGGATGAGCTTGAGGACTGCCATATGGTAGTTCTGCTCATCGCCAATCACATAGATGCTGCGATCCGCATGGAAATCGTCGTATTTGAGCTGGGCCGTACCCAGGTCCTGGGTCATATATACCGAAGTGCCGTCGGCCCGCAGCAGCAGCTTTTCCCCCAGTCCTTCGTCGTTCAGGTCCACCCATACCGATCCGTCGGCCTTGCGGAAAAACACCCCCTTGCGGAGTCCTTCCTCCACGATACCCTTGCCCAGGAGGTAGGTTTCGCTCTCGTAATACCATTTGTCAAAGGCCACCCCCATCCGTTGGTAGGTCTCCTCAAAACCTTTGTATACCCAGTGGTTCATACGGCGCCAGAGCTCCCGGGTCTGCTGATCTCCTTCCTCCCAGCGCAAGAGCATCTCCTGGGCCCTTTTCAGGATGGGTGCCTCTTTTTTGGCACGATCTTCTTCCATGCCGGACGCCATCAGTTCGGCGACCTCCGCCTGGTAGGCCTCGTTGTACCGCACGTAAAAGTCTCCGACCAGGTGGTCACCCTTGATGCCGGTGCTTTCGGGGCTGGCGCCCTCGCCGAAGTCCTGCCAGGCCACCATGGATTTGCAGATATGGATGCCGCGGTCGTTGATCAGGTTGGCGCGGATCACTTCGTAGCCGTTGGCCTTTAGGATCTCCGCAATGGCGTATCCGAGGAAATTGTTCCGCAGGTGACCCAGATGCAGGGGCTTGTTGGTATTGGGGGAGGAGTACTCCACCATGACCTTCCGGCCATCCCCGGGTCCCGGTAGCTCGGTCCCGCGGTTGTTCAGGAACGACAGCCAGTACCCGTCCTGTACAACCAGGTTCAGGAAGCCTTTAATCACATTGAATCCGCCGAAAAGATCAGGATGCTGCGCCGTCAGGTATGCCCCCAGCCGCTGTCCAAGCGCTTCCGGATTTTCCCCCGTAAGGCTTTTCAACGGGAACATGACCAGGGTATAGTCCCCTTCGAACTCCGGCTTTGTTTCATTGACCAGGAGGTTTTCCGGCGGCAAGTCTTTCCCGTACAAAGCCTTCAGTGCTGCTGCGCCGGCTTCCCTGATGTGTTGTGTAATATCCATAGCTGAATGATCCTGGCTGCAAAAATACGTTTCGGCCCCCATATTCCCCGGCATCCCGCCCGGTACGGTGCTACGCAGGGCCGGAGCCCCGGTGGCGCCTCCAAAAGTGGGGTTGTTTGGCGCGGTTTTGGGACCTTTGCCCCAAAAGGAACATCATGCGCAGCATTCTTTGGCTGCTTGTCCCCCTGGGCTTCGGCCTGGTAGCCTGCCGGGGCGGTCAGCAGAAGTACAGTTATTCCACAGACGCCGGCAGGGACAGCAGCATTGCCTTCAGCCAGCCGGACAGCCAAGCCGGCGCGATAACCGTGCCCGACACCCTCTTGCTCAGAATGGATTCCACCGGTGTCATCAGCTGGACGCAGGGCAGGGTGCCCATGAAAACGCTTCAACAGGAAGTGCAGGACACCTTGCTGGGTTATTACCTGCATGCCGGTTCCCTGCCGAACCGCCTCGAACTGGAACTCCTGGGGACCGTCACCATGGGGATTCGGGGCGTGGCCTATGACCAGATCAGCGCCGCCCAGGAAGTTGTCCGCAATGTCATTGCGGTAAAGGAATGGGGGAAAGGCTATGCTCGCCTCAATGAAGAGGAGCGGAAAGCCATGGAGCAAAAGCATCCCATCCTTTTTCAGCGGAGCTACTAACGGGTCGGGGCTCAGCGGCTGCCAGCAAATTGTCCCGTCAGGGGCGGGGAGTTGGCGGAATGCCTCCCGGCTGGCGTTGGCCTCTCTGCCATGCCGGAGGATGGCTTCCGGGATGGTCCGGGCCCTTCCGTCGTGCATATAGTACGTATAGACGCTCACTTTTTCCGTCAGCCCATCTCCGAAAGCGGTTTTTCCAGGCGCTGCTACCATGGTAGTGAGCGATACCCAATCCGGAAAAATCCCGAAATTATCTTGGCAATCAATGTCTAACAAACAGCATCCATGTAGATATAATAATTTTCTATTTGTTCTTATAGTTAGGTAAACTAACTATATTGACACTCAACTAGATTTCTTACCCATGGAACATCCCAACGGTTATGCTTACGGGCAGACCGCCCTCGAAAGTTCCCCGGTGAGTGTCCAGGAGACGGACCTTCTCAAGCAAACCCTCTCAGGGACGGCGGCGGATGACCGCTTTTTGCATATGGCGGGGAGGTCTTGAAGGACCAGACCGACGAGGTGCTGCACCTGGGGTATGGATATGTGGGGGAGCCTCTCCCACCTGCTGGCCTATTTTTCGGAGCAGGTGCGCCCCGATGCCGGATATTTGTCCGCCGTGCGGGCCCGTTTTCAGCGATGGATACTGGACCTCTGCAACCGGCCCTATGACCAGGACTGGTTGAACTACCAGCATGAGGTGGCCAAGCGCTACCACAGCACCAAGAAAAACCGGACCGACGGCGTGGTCGCCGCACCCATGATCCATTACCGCTACATGACGGCCTTCATCTATTCCACCACAGCTGCGATCAAGCCTTTCCTGGCGAAGAGGGGGGCAGTCAGGAGGACATCGAAGGGATGGTCAACGCCTGGTTCAAAGCCGTCACGCTCACGGTTGTTCTGTGGACCTACCCGTATATCCGGCCTGGTGAGTTTTAGCGAGCAGGGGCCAAAGTCACGAAGGCTGTTTTGTTCCAGTCGAATTTCTCCAGCCGGGGGAGGAAGAAATACAGGAAAAGGGATATTATATTTACGAACTGGAGCCTTGTTCCTGAAAACGACCGGCCATGCCTGATTCTGACTTCAATCCCTCCCGACAACACACCAGCATGGAGAGCAAGATCATTGCGGCCATGGAACGGATTTCACAGGCTTTCCGGGTGTTGCTCTGGGAGAAGAGTGTCGGAAACGCCCTGACGCCTATACAGATACAAGTGCTCATTTTCCTGCTTTACCATGATTCGGAGAAGCGGAAGATCAGTTACCTCGCCGGGGAATTCCATCTGGCCAAGCCCACGGTCAGCCAGACGGTGAAGATTCTGGAACAGAAGGGTCTCATCCGTAAAGAATATGGGCAGGGCGACAGCCGGAGCTATGTTATCCACCTGACACCCGCCGGCGAAGACGTCGCCCGCCGCACCGCAGATTTTACCCGGGAAATGAGGGCTCCCCTGGAGCAACTGGCTCCGGATCAGAAGACGGCATTGCTGGGTCAGCTGACCGGGATGATCCATCACCTTCACAAAGCCCGTGTCATCACCTTGCAGCGCATGTGCCTGACCTGTGCCCATTACCGGGCGGAATACCAGGGGCATGCCCATTATTGCCGGCTGCTCAATGAGGGGCTGGATGCCGATGACCTGAGAATAGACTGCCCCGAGCACCGCAGCGTGCGCCCCCTGGAAAGCCCGGACTAAGGCCTCATCCCCGGCAGGTCCTCAGGGGGTACTGGTGCCGCTGAGCGTAAAGGTGACATACACCTGGGCGGCGACCTTGATCTTCTCGAAATCTGGGGCCAGCCATTCCTCCTGCTTGTTCTGGGCGCCGTAACCCGTCGCGGCCACCAGGCCGGCGACCCGTCCCAGCAGCGGCGCCACGATCCCCGAGTTGTTTTCCGTGATGTGGATGGCCATACCGGGAGCCTGACCCAGGGGCTGCGCCAGGGCCCATGCCTTTGCCTTGGCATCCCGGACGGCCGCCGTTCTCATGAGGTTGCTGATGCCGTCCAGGTCAGTGTGGCTCACCCGGTCTATGGAGGCATGGGAAATGCCGAGGGCTTCCAACTGAACGAAGACTTTGCCCGCGGTAGCGGCATCATGCACCTTCAGCATGTATTCTTTTGTTTTGAGCACTTCCTTGTTTCTCCACAGGCGGTTACGGAAATCGCTGGACATATCGCTTGTGGTCAGGTCCTCTTGCGTAGCTATGCCCAGGGACTGCAGGGCGTCTACCATCTTTTTTTCCAGAGCTTCTACGGAGATGTTGTTTTTTGTGTCCTTTTCTGAGAGGCTGATCTTGATGTAGATCTCATCCGGTGTGATCAGGGTGTCGGCCTCGCCCCGCACTTCGATATAGGGCTGGTCGATGAAGTTTTTGGTCTGGGCCTGCAGGGCGGAAACCGCCAGGACGGCCAGGCTGAACATGATTAATTTTCTCATCGGGTATGTGTTGAAAGGTAAACAATACGAGGGAGGCGCCCCTCCCACCAGATCTCCTGCGGCAGCGGTGTCCGGCCGCACGCCCCCATGATGCCAGGGACTGGGATTTTTCACAAAGTGGCAACTATGGGCCTTTTTCCTGGCATCGCCGGAAGGCCGGGGCGCACGCCGGCGCGGGCCCTGTCGCCTGGAGTAGGCAAAATTGCTTAGCTTGCATGGAAAGCATGCTGCCGATGAGCGCCCCCCGGCTGTTATGGACCCCGGATCAACGGTTCCGGGAAAACGCTAACCTGTCCCGGTACGCGGAATGGCTGGGCAGCCGGTATGGGCTGACTTTCGATGATTATCATGCCCTCTGGGCCTGGACAGTGGAACAGCCGGCCCGGTTCTGGGAAAGCCTCTGGTCCTATTTCCGGATCCAATCCCATACACCTTATACCGAGGTCATGTCCCCGGAGCCCATGCCGCATACCCAGTGGTTCACGGGGGCTACCTTAAACTATGCAGAGCATGTTTTCCGCCAAAGCACCTCATCCAGGCCGGCGCTGCGCTTTGCCTCGGAACGCCAGGAGCTGCAGGCGGTCTCGTGGAAGGAGCTGACGGAGCAGACAGCGGCCCTGCAGGCCTTTTTGCGGCACCGGGGGCTGGGCCCCGGCGACCGGGTAGCCGCCTACCTGCCCCATATCCCCCAGGCCACGGTAGCCCTCCTGGCAACCCTTTCCCTGGGGGCCGTATGGAGCAGCTGTTCCCCGGATTTCGGGGCCGGCAGCGTCATCGACCGCTTCCGGCAGATCGAGCCCTCCGTGTTCATCGCCGTCGACGGGTATATCTACGGCGGGAAAGCATACGATCGCATGGCCGTCCTGAAGGAGATCCGCAAGGCGCTTCCCACGGTGCATACGGTGATTCTGGTGCCTTACCTGCAGGAAGAACTGGACCTGCAGGGGCTGGAAGGCGCCTTGCGCTGGGAGGAGGTCATGGATACCGGACACGGGGCCCTGACTTTCGTGCCGCTGCCGTTCTCCCATCCCATCTGGATACTCTATTCCTCCGGAACTACCGGCATCCCCAGCGAAGGCGTTCCATCCGTTGGCGTGGTGATGTGCGGCTGCTGCACGAAGTCCGGCACGATTTCCACCAGCCGTCGCCGCAGTTCCTCCTCCGTCGCGCC
>CBINPH010000046.1:0-13192 GCA_966252445.1 uncultured Chitinophagaceae bacterium
GCCATCATACCCCATGATTTCATCCATGGGTTTACGGGGCACCAGGACACCAGGGATGTATACCACCCATTCGACAACATCAGCCACAAGCATACCCATTGTGCGTTCCTTAACATCGCCATATCTCCATATGTAGAAGGGCATTCCCCGGTGCTGCCCTTGGTGCCGATCTCGCTGACCACGCCGGTCATTCCCTCCTCCCCTACGCCGTTGGTGATCCATGCCTTCGAATTCCGCCTTCGCGGCCCGCCTGCGGCCATGCTTTGATGCCTTGCCCGGCGGGCGTTGATGCCCGGCCCGGGTTCCTTCACTCACGATCTTCATCTATGTGCAGGCTTCCTTATGCCCTGCATGTGCAAAGCATAACAGGAAAATGAAACATGCCATATGGCTACTGCTGGTCATGTCCCTTTGGACAGCCGGAGCGGGGGGGCAAGTACCCTCCTTCACCAGCCTTTCGGGCGTAATCACCGATGCGGCAACCGGCACGCCGCTGCCGGGGGCGACGGTGTTTATCCCAGATATAAAAGCCGGCGCCGTCGCCGACGGCAGCGGGCATTATGCGCTCCAAAATCTCCCCCGCGGCACCTATTTGGTGCAGGTCCGTTTTACCGGCTATGGAGGAGCCACTGAAAAAATCTCCATTCAAGGTGCGACTGTGCACAACTGGTCGCTTCATGCCGCCGTTATTGAGGCCGGCGAGGTGGTCATCACCGGCGTCAGCCGGGCCACGGAGGTTCGCAAGTCCCCCAACCACATCAGCGTGATCGGGAATATACAGATGCAACGCCACGGCGCGGACAACATCATCGGCAAAATCGCTGACTTGCCTGGCGTGAGCGCTGTGACGACGGGACCCGACGTGATGAAACCCGTCATTCGGGGGCTCTCCTCCAACCGGATCGTTGTCCTCAACGACGGAGTGCGGCAGGAAGGCCAGCAGTGGGGTGACGAGCACGGCATCGAAGTAGATGCGTATGCGGCGGGACGGATAGAGGTGATGCGGGGTGCCGCTTCGCTCATGTACGGTTCTGACGCGCTGGGCGGTGTCGTCAATATCCTGCCCCCGGACCCGGCACCCGAAGGGAAGCTGCAAGGCCATCTCATCGGCAACTACCAGTCCAACAACGGCCTGCAGACCTACCACGCCGACCTCAAGGGCAACCATCACGGGCTGACCTGGGCCCTGGGGGGCACGCTAAAAAAAGCCCACGATTACCGGGACCCCTATGACGGTTATGTCTTCAATTCGAAATACCGGGAAGGCAACTGGTCCGGTTCAGTGGGCCTTAACCGCAGCTGGGGCTATTCACATCTTTCCTATTCGTCCTACGACCTCCGCCTGGGCATTCCCGAAGGGAAGCGCGACCTGGCGACGGGAGCGTTCCTGAAGGAGATAGCGCTGGACGACAGCACCGCAGAAGATATGCCAGCCACCCGCGATGACAACCTCAGCTATGATCCCTATCCCGGTTGGCAGCGGGTTCAGCACCGCAAAGCGACTCTGGACAATAAGATAAGATTGGGCGGAGGTTCATTGGGCCTGACCCTGGCATATCAGGACAACAGGCGCCGGGAGTATGAGGATGTGCTGACGCCCCAGTCGGCGGGGCTCGACATGCGTCTGCATACGCTGAATTACCATCTGCGCTACGCCTTTCCCGAGCTCGGCGGGTGGCAGGTCACCGCGGGGGTGAACGGCATGTGGCAAGGCAACCGGAATGCAGGCGAGGAAGCGCTGATCCCGGCTTACCGGCTGTTCGATGTGGGGGTCTTCGCCATCACCACCAAGACCCTGGGTCGTCTGACCCTGAATGGCGGACTGCGGTATGACGCCCGCGCGCTCCATGCCGACGGGCTGCAGGAGCAGGACAAGTGGCAGTTCGAGGCTTTCGACCGCCATTTCTCTGGCGTTTCCGGCCAGGCAGGCCTCTCCTACAGCGCCGGCGATCACTGGCAGCTGAAGGCCAGTGTATCCCGGGGCTTCCGCATGCCCTCCATTCCGGAGCTGGCCTCCAATGGGGTGCATGAAGGTACCGCCCGTTACGAGATCGGCAATACCAGGCTCAAGCCGGAAGGGAGCTCGGAATTCGACGCTGGCGCCGAATTCCATTCCACCCATGTCTCCGCCAGCCTGTATGGCTACTACAACGACATCCGGCATTTCATCTTTTCCCGCAAGCTGTTGGCCGTGGCCGGCGGTGACTCCATGCGGGCCACAGCGGAGGGGGAATACCGCGCTTTCCGCTTTGACCCGACCACCGCCCGGCTATACGGGATAGAAGCCTCCGTCGACATTCACCCGCACCCGCTGGACTGGCTGCATTTCGAGAACACTTTTTCGCTGGTACGCGGGCGCAATGCAGAAGGAAGCGACAGCACAAGGTACCTGCCCCAGATTCCTGCACCGCGTCTGCTGACCGAGCTGGGCTGCAATTTCCTGCCGAAGGGCCATCTGCTGCGCCACCTCTACCTGACCCTGCAGTGGACACATACCATGGCGCAGCGGCAAATATTCAGCGCCTACGGAACGGAGACGCCGACCCCCGCGTATGCCCTGCTCGGCGTAGAAGCAGGAACAGACGTCGTCAGCCGGAAAGGACGCACCCTTTTCAGCCTTTATCTGTCGGCCGAGAACATCACCGACGAGGGCTACCAGGACCACCTCAGCCGCCTGAAATACCTCGACCTCAACCCGGTAACGGGGCGGATGGGCATTTTCAATATGGGGCGTAACTTCAGCGTCAAGGTGGCCGTGCCCCTTGACCTCAGCCTTCGCTGAGCCAGCAGCTTAGGTATTGCCGGGAATGACAGGGGCCTCCTCCCCGGGGGCTCCTGCCGTTTTGGGGGATTTTTCTTTTAGGTCCTGAGAATGTATTTTTGTCTGCATTTTCAAACACCCTGCCGGGCGGAACTTCCTGGATCATGGGGCAGCAACGAAGATCTATGCAAAAAGTACTTGTTACCGGAGGATGTGGCTATATCGGCGCCCATACGATCGTGGACCTTATCGATCACGGGTTTGAGGTGATCTCCATCGACAACAATTCCCGTTCCACCACCCAATTGCTGGACGGCATCAAAAATATTACCGGCAAAAAGGTCAAGAATTATAAAGTGGACCTCTGCGATTACGAGGATACGTATGCCGTGTTTTCGGAAAACAGGGATATGGTGGGGGTCATCCATTTCGCCGCCTACAAAACGGTGCCCGAATCGGTGGCCAAGCCGCTGATGTATTTCCACAACAACCTCGAGTCGCTCATTAACGTCCTGCGCTGCGTGAACGAGTTTGAGGTTCCGCATTTTGTGTTCTCCTCATCCTGTTCGGTCTACGGCAATGCCACCGACCTGCCGGTTGTGGAGGAGACTCCCCTGGGAGAAAGCCAGAGCCCTTATGCCCGTACCAAGCAAATGGGGGAGCAGATAATCACCGATTATGCGAAAGTGAACAGCACCCAGAACATCCTGCTGCGCTACTTTAACCCCGTAGGCGCTCATCCTTCCATAGAGATCGGGGAGCTGCCCCTGGGCAAACCCGACAACCTCGTGCCGGTCATTACCCAGACGGCCGTCGGTAAAATCCCCAAGATGACCGTATTCGGCGCCGACTATCCTACCCGCGACGGCTCCTGCATACGCGACTATATCCATGTCATGGATATAGCCAATGCCCATACCAAGGCCTTGCAGTATCTGCTGGAGGGCAGGAACGAGTCGGCCTGCGAGATATTCAACCTGGGTACCGGGAACGGCATCACCGTGCTGGAAGCCATCCATGCTTTTGAAAAAGTAAGCGGGGTGAAACTCAACTACGAAATGGGACCCAGGCGCCCGGGGGATGTCATCGCCATCTATGCCAACAACAGCCGGGCAAAGGAAAAACTGGGCTGGAATCCCCAGTATGACCTGGAAGCCATGATGGACACGGCCTGGAAATGGGAGCTGAAGCTCAAGGCGGACTGAGCCGCCAGCCCGTCTACGGAGGCCCGTGGGGGCCGGGACGGAAAGGAATTTCGCCGGGCTGCCGATTTTTTCCTACATTTGCGTGCAATTATTTTGAAAATAATTGCTATGCCCGCACTCGACACCAAGTTCTTTGGGGACGGCCTGACCTTCGATGACGTCCTTCTCGTACCTGCTTATTCCCAAGTACTGCCCCGGGAGGTGAACATCTCCACCCAGCTGACCAAGACCATACGGCTCAATCTGCCCATGGTATCCGCCGCCATGGATACGGTCACCGAGGCCACCCTGGCCATCGCCCTGGCGCGGGAGGGCGGTATCGGCATCCTGCACAAGAACATGCCGGCGGAACGGCAGGCGGAGCAGGTGCGCAAGGTCAAGCGTTCCGAGAGCGGCATGATCATGGATCCCATTACCCTGCCTCCCAGCGCCACCATCGGGGAGGCCAGGCGCCTGATGCAGGAAAACCACATCGGGGGCATTCCGATCATCGACGAGGCCCACCGGCTGGTGGGCATCCTCACCAACCGGGATCTCCGCTTCGAACGCAACAAGCGTCGCCTGGTGAAGGATGTCATGACCAAAGACAACCTGGTGACGGCCCCGGAAGGCACCAACCTCAAGAAGGCCGAACGCATCCTGCAGCAATACAAGATCGAAAAACTGCCCGTCGTCAACAAAAAGGGCATCCTCATCGGATTGATCACCTACAGGGACATCCTGCAGCTCCAGAGTTTCCCCCACGCCGTAAAGGACGTGTATGGCCGACTGCTGGCCGGCGCCGCGATCGGCATCACCGCCGACCTGCTGGACCGGGTCCGCCTGCTGACCCAGGTGGGTGTCGATGTGGTTTGCCTGGACAGCGCCCACGGTCATTCCCGCGGGGTGACCGAGGCCCTGCGCCTGGTCAAGAAGCATTTCAAGGACCTCCCCGTCATTGCCGGGAACGTCGCCACCGGTGAGGGCGCCAAAGCCCTGGCGGAAGCGGGCGCCGACGCGGTGAAGGTCGGCGTGGGTCCCGGATCGATCTGTACCACCCGCGTGGTTACCGGCGCCGGCATGCCCCAGCTCACGGCCATCATGGAGGCCGCGCAGGCCCTGAAACGCTCCGGAGTTCCCGTGATCGCCGACGGGGGCATACGCTATACGGGCGATATGGTCAAGGCGCTGGCGGCCGGGGCTTCCTGCATCATGGCCGGCTCCATCTTCGCCGGCGTGGAGGAAAGCCCGGGCGAGACCATCATTTATGAAGGGCGCAAATTCAAGTCCTACCGGGGCATGGGCTCCATCGAAGCCATGGCTGAAGGAAGCAAGGACCGGTATTTCCAGGACGTAGAGGAAGACATCAAGAAACTGGTGCCGGAGGGCATCGTCGGCCGTGTGCCTTACAAAGGCACCCTCAGCGAAGTCGTGCAAATGTTCGTGGGCGGCCTGAGGGCCGGTATGGGGTACTGCGGTGCCAAAGACATCAAGGCGCTCCAGCAGGCCCGGTTCATCCGCATCACCTCAGCCACGGTACAGGAGAATCATCCCCACGACGTGGTCATCACGAAAGAGGCCCCGAATTACAGCCGTTGACCTGGCACCTTGCCCTGTCGCACATGTCGGGGGCCGGGAGGACCATTGGGAGGGAAATTGTATTTTTAGCCCCTGTCACCTAACCGCATCTCTCCATGCCTTCCACCAAACGCAGGATCATCAACGGCTGGGCCATGTACGACTGGGCCAACTCGGCGTACAACCTGGTGATCACGTCTACCATTTTCCCTTTCTATTTCCTGGCTGTCACGCATACGCCTGAACACGGGGACAAAGTAACTTTCCTGGGCTTCACCGTCATCAACTCGGCCCTGTCGAACTACGCCTTGTCCTTCGCATACCTGCTGATCGCCTGTCTGTCTCCGATACTCTCGTCCGTGGCGGATTACCGGGGGAACAAAAAACGATTTATGCAGTTTTTCTGTTATATGGGCGCATTGTCCTGCAGTATGCTTTTCTTCTTCAAGCAGGATACCCTGCTGCTCGGCATTATCTGCTTCGTCCTGGCCGCCGTCGGATACTGTGGCTCCATGGTCTTTTACAATGCGTACCTGACGGAAATTGCCTCCCCGGCTGAGCAGGACCGGGTGAGCGCCAGGGGATTTGCCTTTGGCTACGTCGGCAGCGTGATTCTGCAGGTCATATGCCTGGTCTTCATCCTGAAGCCGGAATGGTTCGGGTTTACCGATGCCTCTTTCGCCCCGCGCCTGTCGTTCCTGCTCACCGGCCTCTGGTGGGTAGGCTTTGCCCAGGTCACCTTCCGTCGTCTGCCGGCCCCAGCCCAGCCAAGGGGGGAGCGCCGGCATATCCTGGCCCACGGCTTCCGGGAGCTGCAGGGGGTTTGGCGGCAGCTCAAGGGGCAGCCGCTGTTAAAGCGTTTTCTCGCAGCCTTTTTCTTTTACAGCATGGGGGTACAGACGGTAATGCTGGTCTCCGCGACTTTCGCCGAGAAAACCCTCCACCTGAGCGCCGATCAGCTGATCATCACCATCCTGCTCATCCAGCTGGTGGCCATTATCGGGGCCTGGCTGATGGCCCTTTTTTCCGGCAAGGCGGGCAACCTGCCTACCCTGCAGGTGGTGGTGTTCATCTGGGCCGGCATTTGCCTCGCCGCCTATTTCGTATCCAGTGTCACGCAGTTTTACCTGCTGGCCAGCCTGGTAGGCCTGGTTATGGGGGGTATCCAGTCCCTGTCCCGGTCCACCTACTCCAAATTCCTGCCCCCGACCCGGGATACCGCCTCGTACTTCAGCTTTTATGATGTGACCGAAAAGGTGGCCATCGTTATCGGGACCTTCAGTTTTGCCTTTATGGAGCAATGGACGGGAAACATCCGCAACTCCGTGCTTCCCCTGATCGCTTTCTTCCTTTTGGGCTATCTGCTGCTGGTTTTCGCCCGGCGGGCCAGGCGCCAGGACCGGGAACCCGCCCCCCTGGAAGTGGAAACGCCTCTCGCCTGATCTCCGGTCGCGGACCTAATTTGTACCTTTGGATCTCCGGACCTCACCGGCAAACCCAGTTTCATGCGCATCGGTCTGTATTTCGGTTCTTTTAACCCCGTTCATGTAGGTCACCTGATCATCGCCAATTACATGGTCACCCATGCTCCGCTCGACGAAGCCTGGATGGTGGTGAGTCCGCAGAACCCGCTGAAGCCCTCGGGCACCCTCCTGAACGAGTACGACCGCCTGCACCTGGTCGAGCTGGGTATTGGCGGGGCGCCGGGACTGCGGGCTTCCAATGTAGAATTCCACTTGCCCAGGCCCTCCTATACCATGGACACCCTGGCCTATCTTGGGGAAAAATATCCCCAGCACCGCTTCTCGGTCATCATGGGCAGCGACAGTCTGCAAAACCTGCCGCGCTGGAAGAACTATCAACGTCTGCTGGAGGACTACCCGCTCCTGGTCTATCCGCGTCCCGATCACCCCGTCCAGGCACCAGCCGGGGCTACAGTGACCGTATATCCCGCTCCCCTGCTGGACCTGTCCTCCAGCGCGATCCGCCGGATGATCAGGCAGGGCGAGTCCATCCGCTTTATGGTCCCGGACAGTGTTTATGAATATATTATGGCGAACAGGTACTATGCAGGGCCCGTAAACGGCTGATCCCCCTCCGGGGCCCTTTATTCTTCCATACGCACCACGCGGCTCTTCTGCACGACGAATTCGTCATGGTAAATACGCAGGAGCAGCATGAAGATGGAAATGAGCAGGGGACCGAAGACGATCCCGATGAAGCCGAAAAGGTTGATGCCGATGAGGACCCCGAAGGCCGTGACCAGGGGGTGGACGTCGGCGATCTTCTTCTGCCAGATGAAGCGAAAGACGTTATCCAGGTTACCGATGACCACGATCCCGTATATCGCCAGGCCAATGCCCCGCCAGGTCATCCCGTTGGCGATAAGGAAAATGCTCAGCGGTATCCACACGGCCGCGGTGCCAATCATCGGGATGACCGACATGAAGCCGGTCACCACGGCCCAAAAGGCAAAATCCGCTATCCCGAAGATCCAGTATCCCAGCATCCCGAAGACTGCCTGCACGATCGCCAGCAGGGGAATACCCACGGCATTGGAAAAGACCATGTCCTTGACTTCCTTCCCCAAACGCAGCACGTTCTGCTCTTTCAGGGGAATGTACTCATAAAGGGTTCGCTCCATCCGCCGGGCATCGGTCAGCATGAAATAGAGCACGAAATACATGATGACCAGGGTGGTCAGCCCGTTGAAGGTAGAGCCGAGAAAGCGCGGGAGAAAATTCGCTATCGCGCCCTGGAGCTTCTGGATGGTATCGTCGGAGAACAGGTCGAAGCGGGTGATGATGCGGACTTTCTCAGCCAGTCCCCGTATGCCTTCCATGATCTGGGAAGAATGTTCCACCACGTAAGTGACCTTCCCGCTCATCATGTTCACGATCAGGGCCAGGGGCACCAGCAGGAGGATGAAAGAAATGAAGATCAGCACCAGGGCCGTCAGGGACTTCTTCCATCTCCGCCGGTACACCAGGTAAAAGACGGCGGGGCGCATCAGCACGTAGAGGGTGAGGGCGCCGAGAAACGCGGGGAAAAACCCGGAGACCTTCCAGAACAGGAGTCCCCCCAGACAGAGGATCAAGAAGATGAAAAAGCCTTGTTTCAGGCGGTCGGTATCAAAGTAGCTCATAGAAGGCCGGTCTGTTTCCAAAAATACTTAAATTCGGATTGCGGCGCATCCAGGGATCGGGTCATCAGCCGTTGTACCCCGGTAGCGCCTTGAATCATAAAAAACCGTGCCGGGCCGGGCGATGGAACGGTATTTGCATTTTATACCGCAGCCGGGTCCCCCAACAATTCCCGCAAGATGTTTGTATATAGGAGGGAAGTTCCGGGAAACTTGTTTTCACATAAAAAAAATGTAACGCTATGAGCAATTCCTCAAAAACCCTGACGAGCCTCCTGCTGGGCGCCGCCGTCGGCGTAGCCATCGGCTATTTCCTGAATTCCGAGAAAAAGGACGAGTTAATGCAAACCGTCCGCGATCAGGCCCAACGGCTGAAAGAAAAGGCCGGTAAGCTGAAGCAAAAAATGAATAGTGCCGTGGACGAGGTCGACAGCTAAACCCTGCCGGCATGGAGGAGAATTTTAACGACTACATTTCCGGAAGTAAGGACTTGCTGGGCGACTACGTGGACGCCCGGTGGAAATTGATGCGCCTGGGGGCCGCCGCAAAGGCGGCCAACAGCCTGGGCGTATTTCTGGGGCTTTTGGTAGCAGCCATGCTGGGTTTCTTCACCGTGATGTTCCTGGGTCTGCTCCTGGCCTACTGGATTTCAGAATCGAGCGGCAGCCTGACGCTGGGCTTTGCCGTATCGGCATTGTTGTTTCTCCTACTGTTGATCCTGGTCGTTATCTTCCGGCGGCCGCTGATCCAGCGTCCCCTGGCGAACGCGCTGATCCGCGAGCTGGCCGAAGAGATCGAAGAAGACCCCAAATCTAGATCCCATGCGTGATCATGACGACGCCATTCCTGTCACCAACATGCTGACGCTTCAACTCGAGATGCGTCGCTTGCGCAAGCAGTGCCGCCAGATGGAGGACGAGATCGGTGCCCGGGCCGAGCATCTCCGGGATCATTTCGGAACGATGGCTTTCAATTCCATCTTCCCGGGAGCCAGCAGTGAGAAAAACCTGCTGCGCTGGTCAGGCATCCTGCTGAAAACCGCCTGGAAAAACAAACGGATACAGTCCCTGCTCCTGTCGGCGCTCATCAGTATTCTGGAGTTCGTGGCCGTACGGCTGGGCGTCAACTTCCTGGGACAGCAGTTTGAAAAGGGAAAGGAAAAGAAAGCGGCCCGGGCGCAGCAGGCCATGGAAGAGGACGATGGCGCGGGGGATGACGCCTGCGCCGACACCCCGGACCGGAGCTAGCCCCACACACGCGTGCCTTCACTGCAGTTGGCACAGATATCAATGTTCTTCCGACCCGCGAGTATCTGGCCCCGGAAATTCCGGTAGGCCGTATCATGCCATATCTCCCGGAATGTCTTCTGTTTAAGGTCCCCCATCCGGTGGGTGGCATCCTTGTCAAAGCAGCAGGGCACGACCATGCCGTCCCAGGTGATGACCGGGTCATGCCACAGGCGCCAGCAATGATTAGACAGGTTGTTCTTGATGGCATAGCCCCCGTCCTCGGTACGGCGATAACGGGAATACCGGTCGATCGTGGGGATCAGGGGATTCCCCTGCGCATAATCATACACCTGCGCGGTCTTGAAACGCACCTGGTCTACGCCGATCTCCCGGGCCATGTCTTTGATCTCGGCGATCTGATGCTCGTTGGGCCGAACGACCAGGAACTGGAAGAACACAAACGGGGTCTTGGACCCCAGTGCCTTCTTCCATTTGACAATGTTCCGGGCTCCCTCCAGCACCTTGTCCAGGCGACCACCCCGCCGGTATTGCTGATACACTTCCTGGGTCGTGCCGTCAATGGAAATGATGAGGCGGTCCAGGCCGCTCTCCACCGTGCGGCGCGCATTGTCATCATTGAGGTAGTGGGCATTGGTGGAGGTGGCCGTATAGATCCTTTTGGACGAAGCATATTGCACCATATCCAGGAAATCCCGGTTCAGGTATGGCTCCCCCTGGAAATAAAAAATGAGGTACAGCAGCTCCCCGGCCAGCTCGTCGATGGTGGAACGAAAGAAAGCCTTGTCCAGCATGCCGGTATGGCGGGTAAAGGCCCGCAGCCCGCTGGGGCATTCCGGGCAGCGCAGGTTGCAGGAAGTCGTCGGTTCGAAGGATATGGACACGGGCAGCCCCCATTGAATGGGCCTTCCTGTCCATTTGCTGGCGTAATAGCTGCCCAATACCTTGGCCCCGTTCCAGGCCCGCCGCGGGGTGAGCTTGGAAAACAGGTTCAGGGTATCGTTCCAGTTGAAAGCCGGCATGGCTGCAAGGTACGATTATTCTCCCAAGGGGCTGATCCAGGCTGCCATGGCGGGGGCGGACGCCTTCCGCGTCGGCGCTCCCAGGTGCGCTCGCCGGGCCGCGGGCAGCACCCGCGTTTGCCCCCGGCGAATCCGGCTTTCGCCGGGGTCATTTTGTCTATCTTTATATTTATTTTTGCTATTATATTTGCAAATCAGGTCTTTAAACACCGTATCCTGGTTTAACCCGACCCATATGAAATATACCATTCTCTTTTGCCTCCTGGGCCTGCTCTGCGCCCAGACCCTGTCCGCCCAGGACAAGATCTATCGCAAGAACGGCGACATCCTGAACGTCAAGATCATCGAGGTGGACCCGGACCTCATCAAATACCGGCAGGCCGATGCCGGAGACAGCATCCTGTTTTCCCTGGAAAAGGACAAGATCTCCAAGGTGGTTTATTCCACCGGGAAGAGCGAGGTTTTTACCGACAATCTCCGGAATCCCGAACTGTATGCCGACCAGCGCCAGAAGGCCATCAAGGTCAACTTCCTTTCCCCCCTGTTCGGCTTTACCCAGTTCAGCTATGAGCAGCTTATCCGACCCGGCCAGAGCTTTGAAATCGGCGTGGGCATCATCGGGTTGGGCCGGAACCAGGAGCTCAGCGTCAATGACGGGGAAACCTTTCACCGCAGCGCTGGCGGAGCCTTTGTCGAGGGCGGGGTGAAGTTCATCAAGCTGCCCAATTTCCGGGACGACAATACCCGCTACTCCCACATCATGCAGGGCTCCTACCTTCGCCCCAATGCAGTCCTTGGCCTCTACGGCCAGAACGTCGTGGTTCAGGAGAACGGAAAATATGAAACCGAGCGGAAGGACGTCACCTTCGGCGGCCTGACCCTGGACCTGGGCAGGCAGTGGGTGTTCGGTGACCAGTTCCTGCTGGACATCTATTTCGGGCTCGGGTACGCCATCGACAACATCAAGCCGGAGGAGTCCGATGCCTGGAGCGACTATGCCCATCATCATTTTGCCATCCTCACCACCGGGGACTCCGGTTTCGGGATGCGGGCAGGCTTTAAGATCGGCTTTCTGCTAAAGTAAGGGTTCTATAGCGAAGGAACCCGGCTCATCCTTTCCGGAAGGCCCAGCGACCCAGTTCCTTCAGGGTCACTTTTTTACCGTAGATCAAGATCCCCGTGCGATAAATCTTCGCCGCCAGCCAGGTGGTGAAGAGGAAGCCCAGCACCAGCAGGGTGATGGACAGCGCCAGCTGCCACCAGGGCACCCCGAAGGGTATGCGGGCGATCATGACCAAAGGCGAGGAAAAAGGGATGATACTGGTGACCACGGCCAGCGGGCTGTTGGGCTCCTGGATGGCGTTGAACATCAGGAAGAAAGATAAAATAATGGGCAGGGTGATCGGCAGGGTCAGGGCCTGGGACTCGGTCATGTCCTGATCCACAGCCGATCCCACCGCGGCGAAAAGGGCGGCATACAGCAGATATCCACCAAGGAAATAAAATACAAAGCACACCAGCAACTCGGTCAGCGGCAGGGTATCCAGCACCAGCTGCAGCTTGCCCATGGCGTCGGCCACCTGGCTGTTGGCCCCGGCGCCCATTTGCCCCGCCTGCTGCAAGTCGGCAGCATGTCCTGCCACCCCGGGGAAGAGGGCACCCAGGGTGCTGAAGAGCACCAGGACCAGCACGCCCCAGATCAGGAACTGCGTGAGCCCTACCGTGGCAATGCCCACGATCTTGCCGATCATCATCTGGAAAGGCTTTACCGAGCTGACCAGCACTTCCGCAATCCGGTTGGTTTTTTCCTCGGCCACGCCGCGCATGACCTGGGCCCCGAAGAACAGCAGGACGAAATAAATAAGGAAGCCCGCGACATATCCCGCTGCCGTGGCGGCCACGGTCGCGTATTCGGTGTTGCCCGTGCCGGTACCCGGCTGAGCCAGGGACACGTTGGCCTTGATGCCGGCCAGGCGGTCCTTGTCGATGCCAGCATTGATCATGCGCTGAGATTCTATCGCGCTGTTCAGCTGGCCGGTAAGAAACATGTATGTGCTGAGCCCCAACTGGTTCTTGGCGTAATAGGTAAATCCGGAAGGGTTCGAAAGCTCAATGGGGGGGATATACAGGTAGCCGGTGTAACCACTGTCGGCATAATGATCCCTATAGACGGAAGGATCAGCACCCTTCAGGAAGGTAAAATTGATATTCTCGCTGTCCTGCAGCTTATCCCGGAACAAGCCGCTCTCGTCCAGGAC
>CBINPH010000047.1:0-12966 GCA_966252445.1 uncultured Chitinophagaceae bacterium
CCGGGGTTGGTTAGTTGAAGAAACGTCATATCTTTATGCAAACGTTTTCTGCGCATTTTTGGCCGCGGTAAAGCGACCCATCTTCAACCTATAGTACACATTATGCAGGGTTTAGAACAGTTTTCACTTCGGGACAAAGTAGTGATCATCACCGGGGGTACCGGCGTTCTCGGCGGGGCTTTTGTGACCGCGGTAGCCGCAGCAGGGGCCCGGGTAGGTATACTGGGCAGAAACAGGCAGGTGGCGGAAGAGCGGGTAAAGGCCGTAGAACGGACAGGCGGAGAAGCCATGGCGCTGATCGCCGACGTGCTTGACATGGCGCAGGTGCAGCAGGCGAAAGCCGCCGTCATGGAACGCTGGGGGCAAATCGACGGCCTGGTCAATGCGGCGGGCGGCAACGTCCCGGAATCCATCATCCAGCCCGACCAGGACCTGTTTTCTGTATCCATGGATCACCTCAAAAAAGCCGTGGACCTCAACCTGTACGGCACGCTGATCCCCACCCAGGTCTTCGGCGAAGCGATGGCCGCCCGGCAGAAGGGCACCATTGTGCATATTTCTTCCCTGGCCGCACAGCGGCCCCTGACCCGGGTGCTGGGCTACTCTATCGCGAAAGCCGCGATCGAAGCCCATATGAAATGGATGGCGGTGGAGCTGGGGCAGCGCTACGGCGGCGGCCTGCGGGTGAATGCCATGGCACCGGGCGTCTTCCTCACGGCCCAGAACAAAGATCTCCTGCTGAACGCCGACGGCAGCTATGCCGACAGGACACAGAAATTCGTCACCAATACGCCTTTCGGGCGCCTTGGTGACCCGGAAGAGCTGACCGGCACGTTGATCTGGCTGCTCAGCGATGCCTCGCGGTTCGTCACCGGCGAGGTGGTCCTGGTGGACGGCGGCTTCAACGCTTACAGCGGCGTCTGAGGCAGCCCGCACTTGGTAATGGGTTTAATAGTATATTGACAGCTAAATTGAAGCCTTGACATCACAAATGAAAAGACTGCTGCAAAGCTGGCGCTGGTATGGGCCCCAGGATACAGTGAGCCTCATGGACGTGCGGCAAGCCGGTGCGACAGGCATCGTGACCGCCCTGCATCATGTGCCCCACGGCGAGGTCTGGACCCAGGAAGAGATCCTGGAACGCAAAAACCTGGTAGAAAAAGCGGGCCTGCACTGGGCCGTGGTGGAAAGCGTAAATGTGCACGAAGCGATCAAAACCCGCAGCGGCGACTACCAGCGATACCTCGACAAATACAACGAGACCCTCCGCCATTTATCCGCCTGCGGGATCCGCACGGTGTGCTACAACTTCATGCCCGTACTGGACTGGACCAGGACCCAGCTGGACTACACCGTACAGGACGGATCGAAGGCCCTGCGCTTCGACTGGACCGACCTGGCGGTTTTCGACCTGCACCTGCTGAAACGCCCCGGTGCCGAAGAAGATTATGATGAGTTCACCCGCCAGAAAGCGGCCCAGCGGTTCAGCAGCCTGAGCAGCCATCAATGCGGGCTCCTCTCGGAAAATATCCTGATGGGGGTGCCCGGGGAGGCAGCGGTCACCATGGACGCCCTGCGCCGCAGCCTGGACAGGTACCGGGAGATTGGGGCAGAAGGCTTGCGGGAAAACCTGGCTTTCTTCCTGGAGTCCATCATGACGACCTGCGAAGAGAACGGGATCCGCATGACCATACACCCCGACGACCCGCCCATGACGATCCTCGGCCTGCCACGCATCGTGAGCTCCCTGGAAGACATCAAACATATCCTCCAACGGGTGGACAGGCCCTTCAACGGCCTCTGTTTCTGCACGGGTTCCCTGGGTGCGGGCGCACACAACGACCTGGTGGCGATTCTGAAAGCCGCAGCCGAACGGGTGTATTTTGTGCATCTGCGGAACGTCATCAAAGAGGTGGACCGCAGCTTCTACGAAGCCGATCACCTGGACGGCGATGTCGATATGTATGCGGTGATGGAGGAACTTGTCCGCCTGCAACAGGGCCGGGAAGAAGCCATACCCTTCCGCCCGGACCATGGTCACCAGATGCTGGACGACCTGCACAAGACCACCAACCCGGGCTACTCAGCGATCGGCAGGCTGCGCGGGCTGGCGGAGCTCCGCGGACTAGAGCTGGGTATCCTCCGCGGGACGGAACGGGCCGCCGGCCGCTAAGGTCTGCCGCCATGCCCTTATAAACATGCAAACCATCGCCCATGCATAGATCAATCCCTCAAGAAAAATCGTCGTCCGCAGGCAAAAAAGGAACGCCATCCTTCCTGGATGACGACTTCCTGCTGCCCAATGAAACGGCCCGCCGTCTGTACCATGAGTATGCGGCGGACATGCCCATCATCGATTATCACTGCCACCTGCCGCCGGCCGAAATAGAAGGGAACCGGCAGTTCGAGAACCTGACCGCCATCTGGCTGCACGGCGATCATTACAAGTGGCGCGCCATGCGAACCCTGGGGGTAGAAGAAAAATTCATCACCGGGGACGCCAGCGACGAGGAGAAATTCAAACAATGGGCCGCCATCGTGCCTTATACCCTGCGGAACCCCCTGTATCACTGGACGCACATGGAGCTGAAGAACCCCTTCGGCATCACCGAGCTGCTGCATGAAGGGAACGCCGCCGCCATCTACGCCGAGGCCGGACGGCAACTCTCCGAACCCGGTTTCAGCACCCGCGGGCTGCTGCAGCATTTCCGCGTGGAAACCGTCTGCACCACCGACGATCCCTGCGACGACCTGCGGCACCACCGCGCGCTGCACCAACGGCCCTTCGGGACACAGGTCCTGCCCGCATTCCGTCCGGATAAGGTTTTTCAGCTGGGTGGCGGCGAGGCCTACCGCCAGTACATCAGCCGGCTGGCTGACGCAGCCGGCACCCCGATCAAGGACCTGGACAGCCTGCTGGAGGCCCTGGGCCGGCGCGTCGATTACTTTCATGCCCAAGGGGGCCGCCTGGCTGACCACGGCCTGACGCATATCCCCCTGTTTGACGCCGACATACGCCCGGGACTTGACGCGGCTTTCCGCGCGGTTCTGCAAGGCCAGGATGGGGTAGACCCTGCCACGCAGGACAGCTTCACCGGCTACCTGCTCTGGGAGCTTTGCCGCCTCTACCACGACCGGGACTGGGTGCAGCAATTCCATCTGGGGGCGCTCCGGAATACCAACAGCGGCAAGCTGAAGGCCTACGGCCCGGATACCGGGTTCGACTCCATAGGAGACTACCGGCAGGCCGAAGGCCTGGCCGCCCTGTTCGATAAACTGGACCGTGAGGGGCGGCTGGCCAAGACGATCCTGTACAACCTGAATCCCGCCGATAATGAGCTCTTCGCCACCATGACGGGCAACTTCAACGAAGGTCCTGCCAGAGGGAAGATGCAGTATGGCTCGGCCTGGTGGTTCCTGGACCAGCTGGACGGCATGGAGAAACAGCTCAATGCCCTGTCGAACATGGGCATCCTCAGCTGCTTCGTGGGGATGCTGACCGACTCGCGCAGCTTCCTGTCCTATTCGCGCCATGAATACTTCCGTCGTCTGCTTTGCCGGATCTTCGGCCAGGACGTACAGGCCGGCTTGCTGCCGGCGGACCTGCCCTGGCTGGGCAAGATCGTGCAGGATATTTGTTATAATAATGCAAAGCAGTATTTTGGCTGGCAGCATACCGCCGCCGCTTCCTGACCTTTACCGCAAAACCGCTAAAATCCATCATGCATATGCCGAAAAAAGTAGTCACCCTGGGAGAGATCATGCTGCGGCTGTCTACGCCGGGATACCAGCGTTTCGTGCAGGCCGACAGCTTCGACGTTACCTACGGGGGAGGCGAGGCCAATGTCGCGGTAGCCCTCTGCAATTATGGCCTGCAGGGCACTTTTGTCACCAAAGTACCGGACAATGCCATTGGCCAGGCAGCCATCAACCACATCCGCCGCTACGGCGTAGACACCAGCTTTATCGCCAGGGGGGGCAGCCGCCTGGGCATTTATTTTCTGGAAACCGGCGCCTCCATGCGCGCCTCACAGGTCATTTATGACCGCGCAGGAGCCTCCATCGCAGAGGCCGACCTCAGCGACTTCGATTTCGACCGCATCCTGGAGGGTGCCGACTGGTTTCATACCACGGGCATTACCCCAGCCCTCAGCGACAAGGCTGCGGCCCTGGCCGAAGCGGCGCTCAAGGCTGCCCGGGCGAAGGGCATCACCACCAGCATGGACCTCAACTACCGCAAAAAACTGTGGAGCAAAGAAAAGGCGAAAGCAGTGATGAGCGGGCTCTGCCAATACGTAGACGTCTGCATCGGCAATGAAGAAGATGCCGAAACGACGCTGGGCTTCAAGAGCGCCAATACAGACGTCACGAAAGGGCAGCTCAACCTCGAAGGATACAAGGACGTCTTCCGCCAGATGAAAGAAAAATTCGGATTTCGCTACATCGCCTCTACCCTGCGGGAAAGCCACAGCGCATCGGACAACGGTTGGAGTGCCCTGGTGTACGACGGCAACGAATTCTATCACAGCCGCAGTTACGAAGTTCGGATCGTGGACCGTGTGGGCAGCGGAGACTCTTTTGCCAGCGGCTTCATCTACGGACTGGTCAGCGGCATGGCCATGAAAGACGCTGCGGAATTCGGGGTAGCAGCCTCGGCATTAAAACACACGATCCCCGGCGACCTGAACCATGCGACCCTCGCTGAAGTCCAGGGCCTGATGAAGGGTGATGCCTCCGGCCGCGTGCAACGCTAGTCACCGGCCTCCTGCCGGTGCCCGGCGCCACGATGTTAAACCCTGCGACAACATGATCATAGACTCTTTATCCAACAGCGCACGATACCACGGGGTCCACAAGGACTTTCCCAAGGCCTTTGCCTTCCTCAGGGAGCAGGACCCGGACAACCTGGCCCCCGGCCCATACGAGATCGCAGGGGACACGATCCGTGCCTCGGCCACCGCCAAGAACGGCGTACCGGCCGGGGAAGCGAAGTTTGAAGCGCATGACCATCACATTGACATCCAGCTCTGTCTCTCGGGAAACGAACAAATGGGCTGGAAGCCCCGGGAGGCCTGCCACCAACCGGCGGGCGCTTACAACGCAGAGAAAGACGTCACCTTTTACCGGGATACCCCAGATAACTATTTCCGGCTGGGCGCCGGGCAATTCGCCATTTTTTTTCCCGAGGATGTCCATGCGCCCATGATCGGCGAAGGGGTCATCCGGAAGATCGTCATCAAAATCAGGATATGAATGCCCTGCCGGGCAGGGACCACCATAAATCAGATGCCATGGACAAAAAGGAAGAACTCCTGCGCCAGATCGCCGAGCAGGGGCTGTTGCCACTCTATTTTCATCCCGATGCCGGGGTCAGTGTGCGGGTACTGCACGCCCTTTACGACGCCGGCATCCGCGCCGTGGAATACACCAACCGTGGAGAGGCTGCCTTGCGGAATTTCGGCGCCTTGCGGAAGGCCTGCGATGAGGAGCTGAAAGACATGCGGCTGGGTGTGGGCACCATCAAGAACCGGGACGCTGCCCAGGCCTTCATGGACGCCGGGGCGGACTACCTGGTATGCCCGGGGCTGGTGGACAGCGTAGCTGAGGCCGCCGATGCGGCGGGCCTGCTCTGGATCCCCGGGTGCATGACCCCCTCGGAGATCATCCGGGCCGAGCATCTCGGCGCCCGGATGATCAAGCTCTTTCCCGGGAATTTGCTCGGCCCGTCGTTTGTCAGCGCCATCAAGTCCCTGTTCCCCGATCTCCTGTTCATGCCGACGGGAGGCGTGGACGTAAGTGAGGAAAACCTGTCCGCCTGGTTCAAGGCCGGCGTCTGCGCCGTGGGCATGGGGAGCAAGCTGATCACCAAATCATACCTGGAAACCGGTGCCTACGGCGAGATCACCGAGAAGACGGCCAGGGCTATGCACATCATTCAAACCCTTCACCAAAAATAATCGCATGTCTGAGATCAAAATCAGCGGCTATCGCTGGCGGATACTGGCACTCCTGTTCATGGCTACGACGATCAACTATATGGATCGCAGCATCATTGGTGTGCTGGCACCGACCTTGCAGGAGCATGTTTTCCATTGGGACAACACCCATTACGGATACATCACCATCGCCTTTATGGCCGCTTATGCCATCGGCATGCTGGTGATGGGCGGACTGATCGACAAGTTCGGCACCCGTCTGGGCTATACCATGTCCATCGGCATATGGAGCTTCTTCTCCCTGGCCCATGCCTTCGTGACCAGGGGGATGGGCTGGATAGGGTTCGCGGTGGCGCGCTTTGGGCTGGGCATCGGGGAGGCCGGAAACTTCCCGGCCTGCATCAAAACGGTCGCGGAATGGTTCCCCAAGAAAGAACGCGCTTTTGCCACCGGCATATTCAATGCCGGCACCAATGTAGGCGCGACGCTGATGCCGCTGATCATCCCCCTTTTCGTACTCAACGACGGGACCAACTGGCGTTATGCTTTCTGCATCACTTTCGTGCTCAGCCTGATATGGGTCATCCTGTGGCTGAGAACCTACAAGCGGCCCGAGGTCCATCCCCGGGTTTCTGAAGGGGAGCTGAACCATATCCTCAGCGACTCGGTCAAAGAGAGTACAGAACGATTGCCCTGGTGGAACGTCGTCCCCGTCAAGGAGACCTGGGCCTTCGCCATCGCGAAGTTCACCGACGCCGTATGGTGGTTTTACCTGTTCTGGGGCGGTATCTACTTGCATGATGCCTTTGGCCTGCAGCTGAAAGGCCTGGCCCTGCCCCTGATCGTCATCTATGTCATTGCCGACGCCGGCAGCGTCTTTGGCGGTTGGCTGTCGTCCTTTTTTATACGGAAAGGATGGCCCATCAACAAGGCCCGCAAGACCACCCTGCTGATCTGCGGCCTGATCGTCCTGCCTGTCGTCTTCGTGACCCAGACCCACAACCAGTGGATAGCCGTGCTGCTGATCGGACTGGCTGCTGGTGGTCACCAGGCCTGGTCGGCCAACGCCTTTACGTTGGTCTCGGATGTCTTCCCGAAGAAAGCCACGGCCTCGGTGGTGGGCATCGGCGGGATGACGGGTGCCATAGCGAGCAGTACCGCCTTCTTCATCCTTGGCCATGCCCTGGACCACAGTACGAAGAACGGGTTCTTCTTCGCATTCCTGGTCGCCGGCAGCATGTACCTGATCTGCCTGCTGATCGTGCACCTGATCATGCCGAAGATGACGCCGCTGGACGAAAACCTGCAATACATCACCCGGACCGAGACACCGCCAGCCACCTAAATCAACCGCTATGCGCCAGACCCTGCTCCTTGCCGTTTGCCTGACCCTGAGCCTGCCTATGGCCCTGCCGGCCAGCGGGCAGCTTCGCCTGCCCGCCATCGTCGGGGACAGCATGGTCCTGCAGCAGCAGTCCACGGTGGCCCTTTGGGGCTGGTCCGGGCCGGGGAAGACCGTTTCGGTCACCCCCTCCTGGGATCACCGGCGCTATGCCGCGCATGCAAACGGAGACGGGCGATGGAGCGTCGCCATACGGACCCCGGCGGCCGGTGGGCCTTACAGCATTACCTTTTCCGACGGCAAAGCCCTGACGCTGAAAGGGATCCTGATCGGTGAGGTCTGGGTATGCTCCGGGCAGTCCAATATGGAGATCTCGATGAAAGGATACCGGAACCAACCCATCCTCAACGCCAACGACATCCTGTTGAAGGCCCGCAATCCCTCGCTGCGGCTGTTCCACCTGCAGCGCGCGGTCTCCAACACCCCCCTGGATGACGCCAAGGGACACTGGGAAGCCTCCAGCCCGGCGACGGCGGCTTCTTTCAGCGCCGTGGGTTTTCAGTTTGCCATGGCCCTCCAGCAGACCCTGGGTGTACCGGTAGGAATTATCGAGACCAGCTGGGGCGGTACCCCTATAGAAGCCTGGACCGATGCGGCCAGCCTGCGCGCCGTCCCCGGCACGAGGGTGCCACCACCGGGAGATACGTCCAAGGCAGATGCGCACAAACCCACCTGCCTGTATAACGCCATGATCCATCCCATTGAAGGTTTCGGCATCAAGGGATTTCTGTGGTATCAGGGAGAAAACAACGCCGGGCACCCCTCCGGCTACGACCAGCTCATGTCGGCCATGGTCAATGGCTGGCGCAGGCTTTGGAAGCGCGACACCCTGCCCTTTTATTTTGTGCAGATCGCGCCCTACCGGTATGGAAGCCACCGCGATTCTATTCCGTTGCTGCGGGAAGCTCAGGCCCAGGCAGAAAAAATGATCCCCCATGCCGGTATGGCCGTGACCATGGATGTCGGCAGCGTGGCCACCATACATCCTCCTGACAAGACCACCGTCAGCAAACGCCTGCTCTAGTGGGCCCTGGGCGACACCTACGGCATAGGAGGCATCGCCTACCGCAGCCCCGCTTACAAAGGCATGCAGGTCCACGGGAACAAGATTACCGTCACTTTTGAGGATGCCCCCGGCGGGCTATCCTCGATGGGCCAGGCGCTGACCGCCTTCGAGATCGCGGGCGAAGACCGGGTCTTCCATCCCGCCAAAGCAGCCATCACCGGCCATGGAGTCGAGGTGAGCAGCCCTGACGTGCTGCAGCCGGTGGCCGTGCGGTACGCTTTCCGCGATTCCGTGGAAGGACACCTATACAACACCGATGGCCTTCCTGTTGGTCCCTTCCGCACGGACCGCTGGTAAGGCCCTTCAGCCGGTAGGCTAAGTGCCAGCCCAACTTTCTGACAAGAACCCTATGGTGTACCCTCACCAGCTTGTACCGAAGGATGGAAGCATTCACTCCAGCAGACCACTTGTTCAGGCAGCTCGCAGCGGGAGACGACGGGGCGTTCCGTGCGCTTTTCGACCATTACCATAAACGCTTTTATGCCACGGCCCTGAAAATGACGCGCTCGGCAGACCTGGCAGAAGAGATCGTCCAGCAAGTCTTCGTCTGGCTCTGGGAAGAACGTGAGCGCTTTGCGGCCATTGCCCGGCCCGAAGCCTACGTTTTTACCGTCGTCTACCATCACATCCATGCCCATTTCCGTAAGGTCGCCCTGGATAAAAAACTGTGCCGGGAACTGCGGGCGCAGCCGGTCGCGCCGGAAACATCTGCAGACGAATGGCTGGGGTTCCGGGAACGGGAAAAGCAGTTGGCATGGGCCGTCAGCCAGCTGCCGGCGCAACAGCAGGTGGTTTACCAGATGAGCCGCACAGAAGGGCTCAGCCGGGAGGAGATCGCCCGGCGCCTGGACATTTCCCCCCATACCGTAAAAAATCATCTGCTGCGGGCCCTTCGCTATCTCCGGGATCAGGTGAATAAGGCGACCTGCATCCTTTTCTAAGCCCGCCGCTGCCGGTTGCCCCCCGCGCCTCAAAAAAATTTTCTTCACGGGTAGTACCAAAAGCGCTGCCGATCCTCCTGGTCAGAAAAGAATGCATGACGCCGTCTAAAGACCGCCTGCGCCGGCTCCTGAAAGCTTATGCCGACGGGACAGCCACGCCGGAGGAGGAATCCCAGCTGTGGGCCTGGGCCGCCGAACAGGGGTCGGAAGCCATCCTGCGTGAGCAGGTCCTGAGCCTGCTGCGCAGCGGGGAAGAAATGACCCCACCCATGGGCAGCGAGGCGCTCTACGACAGCATACGGCGTGCCTGCAAGCCACCCAGGAAGAAAAAGGTGTTCCCCTGGCTTAGGGTGGCGGCGGCCTTCTTTTGCCTGGTGCTGGGCCTGTGGGCGGCCCTGACATGGCGGGAACCAGGCACCCTGCTTTCCCGGCCTGCCGGGGCCATGAAAATATCGGCCCAGCCATCCATCAAGCCCGGCACCCGGAAAGCCACGCTCCGCGCCGGCAGCACCACAGTGCTTCTGGGTGGGGGCGACACCTCCTTTTCCCTGGCTGGGAATGCCGTCCAGATCCGGTCAGGAAAGGTCAGGGTTGCTGAGGTCCGTACCGTCCATTATACCTTGTCCACGCCCCTGGGCGGCGAATACCAGCTGGTCCTGGACGATGGTACCCTGGTATGGCTGAACGCCGGATCCAACCTTACCTACCCTTCCCGGTTTTCGGATAGCATCCGGGAGGTGCAGCTGGAAGGAGAAGGATATTTTGAGGTGCAACCCGATGCGCGCAGGCCATTCATCGTCCATGCCGGCGATCAGCGCATCCAGGTCCTCGGGACGGCTTTCAATGTCCAGGCCTATGCCAATGAGCCGGAAAATGTAACCACGCTGGTGCAAGGCAGCGTGATGGTGCGCGCGGGCCATGACGCCTTGCGGCTGCGGCCGGGCGAGCAGTGCATGTCGGATCATCATATGCACCTGAAACGGCAAATGAGCCCTTCCGTGAAGGAGGCTACCGCCTGGAAAAACGGCTATTTCCTCTTCGAGGACGCGGACATCCGGAGCATCATGAGGCAGCTGGCCCGCTGGTATGACCTGGATGTGGAGTATGCCGATGGGCTCCCCGACCAGTCCTTCGGCGCCATCCTGAGCCGCGAAAATGATATCGGGGACATCCTGGATGTCCTGGAGAAAACAGGAGCAGTACATTTCAGGATACAAGGCAGGCACATCACGGTGACGCCCTAAGGTGAAACCCGGCACGAGATGTCTCATCAACTTTGTCCAATGCGATAACGCCCATCCCGGCACAAATGCATCAATCATGTCATTCAAAACCACGACCATGCAACGCACCACATGTCATGCGGCAGACGCCGCGCGGCGGCTGACGGGTCCACCAGTCAAAAGGGCCTTGCGGATCACGAAACTCATCTTTCTGCTGGGGATCGTGACCTGTCTGCAATCCCAGGCCGCCATCTACGCTCAGCCCATTACCTTGCACCGGGAAAATGCTCCCTTAAAAGAGATTTTCTACCACCTGTACAGACAATCGGGCTACCAGTTCGTGTATACCAATGATCTGATCTCGCGGGCCAAACCGGTCACGCTCGATATCGTCAACGAGCCCCTGGAAAAAGTGCTGGAGACCTGCTTCAGGAATCAGCCCTTCGGGTATGTCCTCCAGGGTAAGACGGTGGTGCTGCAACGCCTTCCTGCACCGCATGTCTCCCCGATGACTGTGCCGCCCATTCACATCAGCGGCAAGGTGACCGACAGCCTCGGTCGGCCGCTGCCCGGCGTGACGGTCCAGGTGAAAGGACAGCAAACGGGCGTCGTGACCGACGATCAAGGCAATTACACGCTGGAGGCGGCCGACGATGCCACGCTGCTGATATCGTACATTGGATATGTGGAGCAGGAAATTCCCGTCTCCGGCCGAAGCCACATAAACGTCGTCCTGCGGGAAGAAATATCAGCACTGAATCAATTGGTGGTCGTGGGGTACGGTACACAGGAAAGAAAGGATGTGACCGGCGCCATGACCAGAATACGCACCGACAAAACCGCTGAACTGCCCGACTACAACGTCCTGCAGTCCCTGCAGGGAAGGGTCGCAGGGCTCAACATCACCACGCCGGTACGGCCGGGTGCGAGCCCGGGCATGCTCGTCCGCGGATTGAACTCGATATCGGCAGGCAACAGCCCGCTGGTCGTGGTTGACGGGATCATTTACAACGGCAGCCTATCGGATTTCAACACCAACGACATTGCCACCGTCGATATTCTGAAAGATGCGAGCGCCGCTGCCGTATACGGTTCGCGCGCCGCCAACGGCGTATTGCTGATCACGACCAAGACCGGCACATCAAGCAAACCCAGATTCAATTTCAATACCTATCAAGGCATCCAGCACCCTGTTCGTCTCATTCCGGTCATGGACGGCCCGGGATACATACAGAAGATCCTGGATTACCGGGAGGCCACCGGGCTGGAAGCAGATCCGGCGAGGATTGAAGATTACCTGACGGTCACCGAGGCGGAGAACTACCGCCAGGGAAAAACAACTGATTGGGTAGACAAAGTCATACAGACGGGGATAACGTCCAACTACCACCTGGACGTATCCGGGAAAACCAGCAAGACGGACTATTACCTGTCGGGAACCTATTTCAAGCAAAAGGGGATCGTCGTGAACGACAAGTATGACCGGGTGACGCTCAACATGAACCTGACCAATCACATCACCGATTGGTACTTTATTTCGGCCAAATCCATGTTTTCCTTTCAGCACCGCCCGGGGAGGCCGGCGAGCATCACCCAGGCATTCTGGCAAAGCCCCTATGGCAGCCTCCTCGACGATGAGGGTCCGGGTGGCTATGCGTATTACCCCGTCGGGGATCCCCTGGGCGTCAATCCCCTCATCAACCCGCTCATAGAAAGCAACGAATCCAATACCTCCCTATGGGGGTTATTTTCCAGCAACCTGGACCTGCCCTTCATTCCGGGGTTACGATGGACGCTCAACTATTCGTCCAATCTGCGCCTCGATAAATCGGATGTCTTTTTTGACAACAAGACCTCCAACACCGGCATCATAGCCAACGGGCGCGGCATGAAAGATGAGACCACTCATGTAGACTGGACCCTGGACAACATCCTCAATTACCACAAGACCTTTGGAAGCGACCACAGCATCTATGTGACGTTGTTGTACAGCCGGGAGGGCAGCCGGCTCAGCGCATCGGGCCTGTCAGGCAGTAATTTCTTCACGCAGGTGCTCGGGTACAACAATCTCGGCCTGGCGGAGATCCAGGAAGTCAGTTCCAATTATGAAGATCAAAGCAGCATCTCCTACATGGCGAGGTTGAATTACAGTTTCCGGGGAACCTATGCGATCACCCTGACGGCCCGCAGGGACGGCTACTCAGGCTTCTCCAAGAATAACAAATACGCCACCTTCCCTTCAGTAGCTCTGGCCTGGACGGCATCCAACGAGCCGTTTCTGAAAGGTCACCCCTGGCTGGACTTTTTGAAGTTGCGGCTGTCCTATGGCAACAATGGCAATCAGGCGGTAGGCCGGTACCGCTCGCTGGCCAAACTGAATTCAGACAAATATGTATTC
>CBINPH010000048.1:0-12847 GCA_966252445.1 uncultured Chitinophagaceae bacterium
CCGCGCCGGGCGGATGGTCGCAGGTGGCGGGCATAATCGTCGGCGTATACCGCATACCCTCTTCGGGCCTCAGGATTGCTGAATTCCCCGGCCACTTCGTCTTTGGCTCCCGGCACCCCTCCGTGAATGCACAGGACGGCAGGCGCTTTTTTATCGCCCCTTATGCTGTCCGGGACCAGGATCCAGCCCGGGACATCTACATCCCGTTCGGCAGAAAAGACCACATGCTGGATCCGGTAACCGTCGCGCTGCTGCCACTTATCCACCCGGGGCTGTAGGGGAACCGGCTCGGATTCGGCTATGCCGAGCATCTCCGCAAATTTGTCGGCGGCAGCCTTTCTCCAGGAGGCTACGGCTCCCGGTTCTCGGGGTACCGCAAAGAGCGGAGCCGACCTGCTGATGCGTTGCTGCAGATACGCCATGGTGGAGTACTGCTGCCTGACCTTGGTCTCATGCGAAGAATCTGCCATTAGACTTTTCTGCGCTGATGCCGTGGGCACCAGCCCCAGGGCAAGGCCAATAAATCCGTTCAACAGGATTACGGCGATGATGCGGTATAACATTGTACATAAGTTGAAATCCAGTGATTGGATGGCCGGCCCCTAGTTGCTTCGTCGGATAAAGTTATTGTAATACATTTGTACTTATAGAATAAAAGTAGGTATTTCCCTTTAAATAAGGCACTGGTGAAAAAAATTTTGTGGTGCCGAAAATGTTTTAATATATTTGTAATACATATTTACATACACACATAGAGATTGGGTTTGCCCTCCGGTTCGCCTTCATCAGGGCTGTAGACATGCGCTTTTTGTCCATTTGACGAACAACCGGTTTCCAATACAGGTCTGAAAAGGACCCTGTGTTGCTGCTGCAAGACGAAGTCATTACCGATATAGCACCGCTCTTCGGGATAAATTTCTTTGAAGACGCGGGCGCGCCGTCCCTCCTCCGGGTGCCGATCGAGTCGGGCAGCTTATTCGTTTTTTTACAAACGGTCCGTCTGCTTATGATCACCTATAAATACACAAGACTATGTGGGTTCATTTTTCCAAGATTGACGCTCGCGGCAGGAGCAACGGACGCTTGATTCCGTTAAGGACCTGTGCGAACCTGGGCCTCATCTGTGCGCTATGCTTACTTACCCTGTATGGAAACGCACAAACGACTATTACGGGAACCGTCAAAAATCCGGAAGGAGGGTCTTTGCCGGGTGTGAACATCCGGTGGAAGGGGGGAACCGTGGGCGTGGTGAGCGATAATGCGGGGAAATACCAGATCCAGTTGCCGTCAAACGAAGGCGAGCTGATATTTTCTTACATCGGCTTTCAGACGCAGGAGATAGCCATCTCAAACAAATCGGTTATTGATGTGACCATGGAGCCCGTAAATTCCAGCCTGCAGGGCGTGGTGATCATTGGTTACGGCTCCCAGTCGAGGGACAAGGTGACTACCGCCGTCTCCAAACTGGACAATAAGGTGCTGGAAAATGTCCCTTACGCCGACGCTACATCAGCCATGCAGGGAACGCTGCCTGGCGTTAGAGTCCGCACGTCTTCAGGGTTGCCCGGCACTTCTCCCAGTGTCATTGTCCGCGGCGGGACCTCCATCAACAACCCCAATGGGGCCACGCCCCTGTATATCGTGGACGGGGTGCAGAGATCCGACTTAAGGGGGATTAATGCAGCCGATATTGCGTCTCTGCAGGTGCTGAAAGATGCTGCCTCAACATCCATTTACGGTGCCCTGGGCTCCAACGGTGTGGTGATTGTTACCACCAAATCCGGCAAAGCGGGGCCCCTGCAGGTGAATTACCGTGTCGATCTAACCGTCTCCCAGATGATGCGGGACTTTCACCTGTTGAATGCCGAGCAATATATATATTACCAACGCCTGGGCATTGCGGCGGACGCTGAGTTGGACCCTTCCGCCATTTCCAAATTGTCTCTCCCGTCCAGCGGCGGAACCGGGAACGACCTGACCAACAACACCACGTTCACGCCCCAATATCTGACGTCTGAAAATGCCTATAAACTCCGGGAAGGCTGGGATAGCATGCCTGATCCGATCTATCCGGATAAGACGATCATTTTTCAAAATACCAATTGGCGGGATTTGTTGTTCAGGACCGCTTTTTCCCAAGATCACAATATATCGGCTTCAGGCGGAAATGAGCGGGCCACATTCAGCGCCTCCCTGGGTTATACCGACGATCAGGGCATTGCCATCTTTACGGGGTTCAGGAGATATACTTTCAATATGAACGGCAGCCTACACATACGGGATAACCTGAAGGTTTTCGGCAGGCTGATGTATACCCATGCTAAAATTGACAGCATCATCTCGTTTTCGGGCGCCATACCTATCCCCAATACCACGAAATATAGATTTGAAGACGGGACGCTGGCCCCCGGCAACGGCAAGTCCCAGGGAAACGTAGCATATCAACGAAGCCGGGAAGTGACCAATTTCCAGATGACTTATCTGACAATGGTTGCAGGCCTGCATTGGGATATACTGGACGGTCTATCTTTTGATCCGCAGGTATCGTTCTATGAACCAGTCAATGATTTTCGGTTTTTTCAAAAGTCCTATTACAATACTCCTACCCAATTCATAGATAGCCGGGCGGCTAACGCTTCCATCGCCAAACAGCTCCAGAAACAGGTGGACGCGGTGTTCTCCTATGTCGGAACGTTTCACCAGGCCCATCATGTCGATGCCAAACTGGGGTTTTCTTATGTAGGAAGGAACAGTTATCAGCTGCAGGCGTCGGGGATGGGCGCTTCCACCGACCTGATTCCCACCCTAAACGCGTCGGCTACGCCCGTTTCAGTCAACAGTTTTCTTTCTAACCGGAACTTGATAGGATTCTTTTCAAGGATCAACTACGATTACCGGGAAAAATATCTCCTGTCGGTGAATGCGCGTTATGACGGGGCTTCCAACCTGGGTACGGCCAATAAGTGGGGGCTTTTTCCGGGCGTTTCCCTGGGATGGAATATGCATAAAGAAGATTTTTGGCAGATTTCTTCTCAGGTAGTTTCGCAGCTTAAGCTCCGCGCCAGCTATGGTGTGAACGGGAATATCGGGGGGCTGGGCGATTATCAATCCCAGGGCGCCTACAGTGTGGGGTTGCTTTACGGGGGACATGCGGCGATCCAGAATACCATTCTGGCTAATCCGGACTTGAAATGGGAGCGCTCCAAGACCTTCGACGTCGGGTTGGACATGGGGTTATTAGAAAACCGGGTCAGCCTGACGCTGGACTATTATCACCGGATTACCGATAATCTCCTGACCAATATTTCCCTGCCTTATTCTTCCGGTTTCCCCAGTATTTTGTCGAACTACGGGAGCCTGCAAAATAACGGCGTGGAGATGGCGGTCACCTACGATATACTTCCCCGGGATGGACGGTGGCAATGGACCGTTGCGGCCAATGCCGCCCAGGTACATACCCATATCGTCAAGCTGCCCTACAACGGTGTGGAAAATAACCGGGTGGGCGGATACAATATTTGGGATGCCAAGACAAAAACCTACACCTGGCAGGGTGGGCTGCAGGAGGGCGGAAGGATTGGCGACTTGTTCGCCTACAAGCAGCTCGGGGTCTATGCTACCGATGAAGAGGCGGCCCAAGGCCCGAAGGACATGCTGCTGCCCGGAGCGGATAAGACAAAACGCGGCGGGGACGTGGAATTCCAGGATACCGATGGCAACGGGATCATCGACCAGAAGGATATGGTCTATGTGGGCAACCCTTATCCGACATGGACAGGCGGATTTACGAACGTTTTGTCCTACGGGAAGCTGAGCCTTCTAATACGGATGGACTTTGCCCTCGGTCACACGATATACGACTACTGGCAGGCGGCGCAGATCGGGCAATTCGGCGGGGACCTGGGGCTGTCGACAGACTTGCTCAGGAGCTGGAAGAAGCAAGGCGATGTGACGGATATCCCGCGCTATTATTGGGCCGATCAGCAGGCCAGGAACAACGTCTTCCGGGGCAATTCCAAGTATTATGTCCCGGGCGATTACCTGGCCTTCCGCGAAGCCACGCTAAGCTATGACTGGACGCCTGATTTCCTGAAAAGGCATGGGATCAGCAACATCAACGTGCATCTGACGGGGAGCAACCTCCATTACTTCACCAAGCTGAAGATCATGAATCCGGAGGTTGATGTGGCCTTGGGGAATACGTACCCGATTCCCAGAAATTTCATTTTTGGTGTCCACATTACTTTTTGATGAATAGAACTAAATCACTGGTCATCATGAACACGATCCATAAAATATGCTTGATCATATTACTGCCGGCCTTTTTTCTCGCCGGCTGTAAAAAGGACCTGAATCTGACGCCGGAGAGCCAGATATCCAATGCCTCCTTCTGGAAAACGGAAAGTGATGCGCAAGGGGCGCTTTACGGTATGTACGTGCGGTTTCGCACACAGGCAGCCATTAACTTTTATCTCTGGGGCGAAGCCCGGAGCGAAGTAATGGACAGGAGCCTGGGCGGCACGGCAGGATTTGAAAATTACTACCTCAACCAGCTGGATCCGATCAATGTGGAAACCAACTACAGCGGGGGGACGGCTACCTGGCAGACCATGTACCAGGTGATCCATGATGCAAACTCCCTGTTGACCTACGTGCCGCCCATCGATTTTACCACGGAAGCCGATAAAAACAGCATCCTGGCCCAGGCGCATGCCACCCGGGCATTTGTATATTTCACCATGGTGAAAACATGGGGAGATCTCCCCCTGGTGACGGAGCCTATTGAGGGCTATGATCCGTCCAGTTCGCAGCGGGAAAGGGTCCCGAAAAGCCAGATCTTCGATCTCATCAAAAAGGATATCGATGAGACGGTGGCGCTCTTTGACAAAGATAACAGCTATCCTGCAGGGCGGAATATATGGTCACTTCCGGCCGTCTATGCCTTGAAAGCCGACGTATATTTATGGACAGGCAAACACGAAGATGGCGGAAGCGCCGATATACAAGTCGCGCTGGATGCTTTGAACGAAGTGCAGAAAAGCGATGTCGAATTGCTGGACAATTTCTCGGAGGTCTTCGATTATGCCCATAAGGGCAATAAAGAGATCATCATAGCGGTCAGGTTCCAGGATCTCGAATCGGCCCCGCAAACCATGTTCCAGTATGCATACATGTCTCCCTCCCTGATGACCAACGATACCCATCAGGCGACTGTTCAGGCTCTGGGTACGCTGGGTGGAAATCCCTTCTGGCAGCCTTCCGCCCTGGTGCGTAATCAGTTTACACCGGATGACCAGCGCAGAAATGCCTCTTTTATAGAAATATACAATTATGAGGGGGCAGACTCCACCTTTTATGCCTCCGTGGTGTCGAAATTCCAGGGTACTGTTTCAGGAGGCAGCCGGCTATTCCTGGATGACGTGATCCTGTACAGGTATGCTGATATCCTCCTCATGAAGGCGGAAGCGGAGAACGCCCTGGGGCAGGATCCTACGGTGGAAATCAACGCCGTGAGGCAGAGAGCGTATGGTGACCACTTTGAAAGCCATCGTTTCGTCCCGGGAACCAAGGCGCAAAACGACGAAGCGATATTGAAAGAGCGGCTGCTGGAACTGATATTCGAGGGCAAAAGATGGTGGGACCTTGTCCGGTTCGGGAAGGCCTTTGAAAAAGTGCCGTCGTTACAGTCCAGGGCTGGACAGGACGACCTCTTGTTGTTCCCCATCTCGGCGACGACGTTGAGCCTGGAGACCAAAGTGGTTCAGAACGCCGGATACGAATAATAAAATGGTGCACAGGATTGTATGACCTGACGATAAAATCAACCATGGCTACCCGAAGAAATTTTGTAAAGAACACCGCGTGGCTCGGAATGGGGATGGGCATCCTTTCCCCGGGTTTGCACAGGGCGGGCCGCCCAGTTTTGCCTCAGGAAAGCGGCCCGTCTGCGGCGGAAGAAGCCTCCAGAGCCATCCACATCGGCTCGCGGCGGGAATTATTTGTAGACGATGCGCTGATCGAGCGCATGCAGGGAGCCAATTTACGCCTGCATCACCCCATCCCCCAGGAAGTGGTCATGCGTTACGACAAGCCCTGGGAGGGGAGCGGCTGTTCGTTCCGGACGGTATTCCAGGATGGGAACCTGTACCGGATGTATTATACGTCATGGAACCTGGCGCCGGACGGGCACCGTACGCACCCCTTTTTTATCGGATATGCCGAGAGCAAAGACGGTATCGAATGGGTAAGGCCAGACCTGGGGCTGGCGGAATACGAAGGTTCACGCCACAACAATATTGTGCTGTCGGGGATCCACGGCCAACCCATAGCCAATTTTAGCCCTTTCATCGATGCGAATCCGGCCTCCACACCGGATGCGAGGTACAAGGCCGTAGGCCTCACCCTGGCCCCTTCGGGTATTTATATTTTTAAGTCGCCGGACGGCATCCATTGGAAACCCATCTCGGATACGCCGGTTATCGTAGCCGATAACCAGCGCATCAAACTGGATACGCAAAATCTGGCATTCTGGGACACAGAGTCCGGAAAATACCGGATCTATCTGCGGGGGCTGCGTGACGGTAAAATGCGGGATATCCTTACGGCAGCATCTGCGGATTTCGAACACTGGGATACCCCCCGCTGGATCACCTACCGGAATGCTCCGCCGGACGAGCAACTGTATACCAATTGCATCAAGCCCTATTACAGGGCACCCCACATCTATTTCGGGTTTCCCGTGAGATACGTAGACCGGGGATGGACATCCTCCGCCGCCCAGTTGCCCGAACAGGAAGCCCGGAAGCAGCGCTCGGCCGCTAACCCGCGCTATGGAGCCGCCGTGACGGATACCCTGTTCATGGTGAGCAGGGACGGGGAGGATTTTTACCGCTGGCCTGAGGCTTTTATCACACCGGGGTTGAAAACAAAGGACAACTGGTCTTATGGCGACAATTATATGGCCTGGCAGCTTCTCGAAACCCCATCCGTTCGGGACGACATGCCCCGGGAGTTGTCGATGTATGCAACAGAGAGCTACTTTACCGACAACAGCTGCCAACTGAGAAGATATACGATGCGCATAGACGGTTTTGTATCCGCCTATGCCCATATTTACGGGGGAGAGGTTGTCACCAAACCGGTGGTGTTCGCAGGACGCAGCCTGCACATCAATTATGCCAGCTCGGCGGGCGGCAGTATCCGGATCGCCATGCTGAACGGCAACGGGGTGCCGCTCGACGGCTATGGGGAAGAGGACTGTGACATCATTTACGGCGATCAGCTGGAGCGGATCGTTACCTGGAAAGGCAAGGATGATGTCAGCGCACTGGCGGGGCAGGCTGTCCGTCTTCGTTTTATCCTGGCGGATGCACACCTGTACAGCTTTCGCTTCGCCGAATAAAAGGAGGGATACCAGGCCTGCGCCCAGGGCGCGCGAATGAACTTCTCAGCCCACCACCCTGGGGCTTCTCGAAGTACTTGATTTATGCCTATTTTTGGGCGGGGATCATCCAGGAAGCGGCCGTATGGTCCAGGCGGTTGAGCCGGCCTGCTGCACACTGGTTTTTCGACGATGCCCACATGGACGCCATCATGAAACAAGGACACTTCTCCTGGGACCGTTTCCACACCATGCCCGTCGTGGGCATCATCCGTCATGTCGCCCCTGAAGCGATGGAACAGCTTCTGCCCCGTTTTCTCGCTGCGGGCCTGCGCACCCTGGAGATCACCCTCAATACCGCCGGCGCTGCTTCCATGATCGCCGAGGCGCAGCGTCGTTATGGCGATGCGCTCAATATCGGTGCAGGGACGGTATGCAGCCTGGAAGAGCTGGATAGGGCGCTGGATGCCGGGGCCGCGTTCATCGTGTCCCCCATCACCGATGAGCCCCTGATCAGGGCCTGCCAGGAGCGTCACGTGCCCGTTTTTCCCGGCGCCTTCACCCCGACGGAGATCTACAGGGCCTGGACCCTGGGCGCAGACCTGGTCAAGGTCTTCCCGGCGACCTGCCTGGGCCCGGAATACATCCGCGAGCTGAAAGCCCCCCTGCCGGACATCAAGCTGCTGCCTACCGGCGGCGTAGACCGGGACAATGGCGCTGCTTACCTGCAGGCGGGGGCGGAAGGCCTGGCCATGGGGAGCCAGCTTTTTGACAAAAGGCTGATCCGGGAAGGGCGCTGGGACGAACTCGAAATGCATTTCCGGGAGATGGTCCATGTTGTGCAAGCAGCGAAAGCGCCCAGGCCCTGATGCCCATATAGCTATTCCAGGCGGTTGCTTGCCCGCCATGTCATTTTTTGTACCTCGTGCCTTTTTCTTCCAGGATATTTTTTAACAGCTGCTGCATCTCGACCGCTTTTTCCTTCTGCGCCGCAGCCAGGTTATGCTGTTCAGCCGTATCCCGGCTGAGGTCGTACAGCTGCGCTGTGCTCATCAGCCCGCTGGGCACCTGTTTGTTCCGCATCCAGTCCGGGGTAGGCCGTGTCTGGGGAGCGATGTATTTCCAAGGTCCCTGACGCAGGCTCATGGTATAGGATTCTTCCAGCATCAGGGTGCGGCCTGTCCCGCGCCGGCCGGTCCAGCTGTCCAGCATGTCGAAGCTGTCCGGGGCGGCATTGCTGTCCAGGGGTTGTTTACAGAGGGCGGCCAGGGAGGCGAACAGGTCGACCTGGTTCAGCAAGGCGCTGCTGGTACCCGGTTGTACGGTGCCGGGCCAGAAGACGATCGTCGGCACCCTGGTTCCCGCTTCATAGGCGCTGTATTTCCCGCCCTGAAAGGGGCCGCCCGGATGGTGCGCACCCACCAGCGCCACAGCGCTGTCCTGGTAGCCGTCGTCCAGCACAGGGCCATTGTCGCTGGTAAAGATCAGGAGGGTGTTCTCCGTGAGTCCCCGCGCCTCCAGGGCCTCCCGTATCCTGCCCACCGTCCAGTCCATCTGGGCAATGGCATCCCCGCGGCTGCCCATGCTGCTCAGGCCCCTGAACCGTTCGTGGGGTGCGCGGGGTACATGGATATCCGTCAAAGCGAAATACAGGAAAAAGGGCTTATCCCGTGGCCGGTCGATAAAAGTCTTCGCTTTGCCCACCAGGGTCATCGCCATGTCTTCGTCTTTCCATAGGGCGGCCTCTCCGCCGCGCATATAGCCTATGCGGCTGATGCCATTGGTGATGGTCCCGCTGTGCTGGGAATCGGCGCCGAACATCAGCAGGTCGGGCCGCTCCAGGCCTGTGGGGCGGCGGCCTATCCTATGGGTATAGCTGACGCCGATTGGGTCGGCAGAGTCCAGGCCAGCCACCCGGTGGTTCTCCACGAACACCGTGGGTACACGATCCAGGGTGGCCGGTATGATGAAGGCGTAATCGAAGCCGACCTCCAGCGGACCCGGGGCGAGGTTTCCGTTCCAGTCGGGTACGCCGTTGCCAAGCCCCAGGTGCCACTTGCCCACGACAGCGGTCTCATATCCCGCCCTGCGCAGCATGGCGGGCAGGGTAAGGGTGCCAGGCCGGATCAGCAGTGGGGCGTCGCCCGGCAGGATAGCCGCCTCGTTGCGGAAGGCATAGCTGCCCGTGAGCAGGGAAAACCGGGACGGTGTGCAGGTTGCCGCGGTGCAATGGGCATCGGTGAACCGCAGGCCCTGCGCCGCCAGGGAGTCTATCTCCGGGGTCTGTACGCCGCGGGCGCCATAGCAGCCCACATCCCCATAGCCCAGGTCATCGGCATAGATCAGCACGATATTGGGCAGCTGTTGGACACTCGGGGTCTGCGTGGGGGGATGGCAGGAGAGCGGCACCAGGGCGGCCAGGGATAGCAGCAGGTTTCTAAGGCGATGCATGGCAGGGGTTTAAGCGATGAGCGGAAAACATTTATTCCGACAGCAGCAGCAGCCCGGAATGTGGCGGCAGCTGCCTGTGCAGCTTTCCGCTGAAAGAACCCAGCTGCCGACGACTGAACACCTCTTTTAGGCGTACTTCTCCTTTCAGCCCAATCCCAGGCAGGTCCAGTGTTAGTTCTTGCGGTGTTGTGCCCCGGTTCAGGAGCAGGATAGCTGCCCGCCCGCCGGCCAGGTGCTTGGCCCATATCGCTGTAGAGTCCGCCGCAGCGATGCGCCGGCCCTGTTCGGTGCTGTCCTGGTCGATTGCTATGCAGTCTTCGTTCAGGATGATGGCTTTCTCAGTATCGGTCATGTGCCGGGGATCATTGCCCAGGAACAGCGGGGCAGACATGATACACCACAGCGCGAAATGCGCCTGTTGTTCTTCGGCGGAGAGCCCCTGCGCTCCCACTACCAGCATGTCGGGGTCATTCCAGTAGCCGTGCCCTGCCTTGTCTGCGGAGCGGTTGTTGATGTCGGCGATGGCCATGACGCTCAAGGGCCCGTGGGCACGGACACCGTCGAACGCCGCTCCGCCGTTGACCCGCGCCCGTATATCGCCGGTGGTCCGGGACATCTCCCCCAGCGCGGGGTTCCAGTCGCGGAAGGTATATGCGCTGATGCTCAAGACGATGTCTCTGCCGCAGGTGCCCAGCAACCGGTGCCAGCGATCATACACCTCATGCAATGTTGCTTCGGTCCATCCGCTGGCAAAGCGGCATTTGTCCAGTTTTACCAGGTCCACCCCCCAGGAGGCGAACTGCCGTATCTGTACAGCTTCATGGCCGTAGCCGCCTACAGGGTCCCCTCCGCAGTCGGCCGTGCCGGCAGCGGTATGCAGCCCGAATTTAAGTCCCCGGGCATGGGCGTAGTCGGCCAGGGCTTTTATGCCGTGTGGAAAGCGTTCCGGGTGTGCCCGCAGCTCGCCGTTTGGTCCCAGGGCAGTGTCTCTCCAGCCCCCGTCGACGACGACATAGGTATAGCCCGCATCGCGCAGCCCCTCTTTCACCATGGCGTCTATGACCTCGCGGACGACCTGCTCGTTGACACCTTTTTTGCCGAACCAGTTCCAACTGTTCCAGCCCATGGGCGGTGCAGGCGCCAGCAGGTGGGCTACCGGTTTCGATGGCGAAGAGGGTGCCTGGGCCCCACTGCTGAAAGGGGTTATTATGCAGCTGCTGACCCAGAAGCCCAGCAGGGTGAGGAGCCTAGCGGCATCTGGATATGGTTTGGCTTTCATGGATGACAAATATAACCAAGATGGAGGTAATGGAGAAGACACGGACCATGAAGCGGGGAGAGGATGGGGATGGATGTAAGGGATGTCATCCGCCAGGCAGGCGGAGTGGGGAAGGAATCTGAGTTACGCCAGCTAACCGGCCGGCATGCACAGGCGTGCCGATAGACATCAATGGGTTGGGCTTGCCCATGCTCAATTGCGGAGCGTGGAAATTTACTGGTTGTGCGATGAGGCAGGAGCAATTTTTTCCGCGGTATCCAGGCTGGCGGGTATCATCGATGTCAACAAACGCTCCAGCTCCTGCATTTGGTGGATTTGTTCCACGGCGAGCATGAAGTTGCGTCCAATCTGTTTCAGCCGGACATTGTTCACCTTGGTCTGGATGAACTGCATGATATGGCGGAATACGGGAGACTCAAAGTACGCCGATTCGGGGTTGCTGATGAAATAGCAGCGGGCCTTGCCGTTTTTCAGGATGATCTTTTCGAAGCCCAGGCTGATGCCCATGCGCCTGCAGCGCAGGGCAGAGAACAGGTCTTCGGTTTGCGGGGGAATGGGGCCGAAGCGGTCGGTCAGTTCCTGGCGGAAGCCGTCCATTTCCTCGTCTGTTTCCATGCCATCCAATTGCTGGTACAGGCTGAGGCGTTCGGTGATGCTTTCGATATAATTGTCGGGGAACAGAATCTCCAGGTCCGTGTCCAGGGTGCAGTCGGTGATGTATTCCTGTTTTTCCTCGAACTGCTCGCGGAACAGGTCTTTGAATTCCGTCTGCTTGAGTTCCCGGATGGTTTCATCCAGGATCTTGTGGTACATGTCGAAGCCTATTTCGGCGATGAAACCACTCTGCTCTGCACCCAGCAGGTTGCCGGCCCCCCGGATGTCCAGGTCGCGCATGGCGATCTGGAAGCCGCTGCCCAGCTCGCTATGCTGTTCCAGGGTCTGCAGGCGCTTGCGGGCCTCCGAAGTCAGTGTGCTCAGGGGTGGAGCCAGCAGGTAACAGAAGGCTTTCTTGTTGCTGCGGCCCACCCGCCCCCGCAGCTGGTGCAGGTCGCTCAGTCCGAAATGATGGGCGTTGTTGACGATGATGGTGTTGGCATTGGGGATGTCTACCCCGCTTTCCACGATGTTGGTGCAGACCAGCACGTCGCTTTTCCGGTGAATGAAATCCAGGATCGTATCCTCCAGGCGGCTGCCCTCCATTTTGCCATGGGCATAGGTGATGGTGAGATCGGGGCACAACCCCTGCAGGATGCCGGCGATCTCGCGGATGTTTTGCACCCGGTTATGGATGAAGAACACCTGGCCGCCACGCTCCGTCTCGAAATACAACGCATCGCGTACCAGGTCCTCGTTGTACACATGCACCTCTGTTTGGATGGGTTGCCGGTTGGGTGGGGGGGTGTTGATGATAGACAGGTCCCTGGCGCCCATCAGGGAGAACTGCAGGGTACGGGGTATGGGTGTGGCCGTCAGCGTCAGCGTATCCACATTGATCTTCAGCCGTTTCAGCTTTTCCTTGGCGGCCACGCCGAACTTCTGCTCTTCGTCGATGATCAGGACGCCCAGGTCCTTGAACTGCACATCCTTGCCCAGCAGGGTATGGGTGCCGATGATGATGTCTATGCGCCCGTCACGGACCTTTTGCAGGATCTCCTTTTTTTCCTTAGCCGTCTTGAAGCGGTTGAGGAACTCCACCGTCGCCGGGAACTCCTGCAGGCGCTCGCTGAAGGTCTGGT
>CBINPH010000049.1:0-12825 GCA_966252445.1 uncultured Chitinophagaceae bacterium
CTTCCGGCTTTCTTCCTCGCTGAACTGCTCCTGCGCCTTTTCGACCAGGGTGACGATATCCCCCATGCCCAGGATGCGGCGGGCCATGCGGTCGGGGTAGAACACGTCCAGGGTGTCCAGTTTCTCCCCCGTGCTGACGAACTTGATGGGTTTATGAACAGTATAGTTGATGGACAGGGCGGCGCCTCCACGGGTATCCCCGTCGAGCTTGGTGAGCACGACACCGCTGAAGTCCAACCTTTCGTTGAATGCCCTGGCCGTATTGACGGCATCCTGGCCAGTCATGGCATCTACCACGAAAAGGATCTCCTGGGGCTGCACCGCGGCCTTGATGCGGGCTACCTCGTCCATCATGGCTTCGTCCACGGCCAGGCGGCCTGCCGTATCGATGATGATGGTATTGTATCCTTTCTGTTTGGCCTCTTTCAGCGCGGCTTCGGCGATGCCGACCGGGTCCTTACTGTCCTCTATGCTGAAGACAGGAACGCCTGCCTGTTCACCCATCACCCGCAGCTGCTCCACAGCGGCCGGCCGGTAGACGTCCCCCGCCACCAGCAGCGGAGAGCGGTTGCGGCGCGTTTTCAGGAAACGGGCCAGCTTGGCCGAAAAAGTCGTCTTTCCGGAGCCCTGCAGCCCGGCGATCAGGATAATGGAGGGATGCGCCTTGAGTTCCAGGCCAGTCGAGGTCTCGCCCATCAGCCTGGTCAGTTCGTCCTCGACGATCTTCACCATCAGCTGGCCTGGGGACACCGCCGTGAGCACTTTTTCTCCCAGGGCCTTCTCGCGGATATGGTCGGTAAACTCCTTGGCAATCTTATAGTTGACATCGGCGTCCACCAGCGCCCGCCGGATGTCCTTGACGGTGGCCGCCACATTCAGCTCGGTGATGCGGCCCTGGCCGCGAAGCTGCTTAAAGGCTGACTCCAGCCTGTCTGATAGGGAATCGAACATGTGCTGCTGCAGTTTAAAAAAATCATCCGATGACCTTCCGGTGACATCGGATGAAGCAGTGCAAAGTTATCGGAATTGTCCCAAAACGCCAACCGCCGCAGAAGCGGGGCGGCTCAGCTGCCCAGGTAGTTCTTCAGCAGCCGGCTGCGGGATGCGGTGCGCAGCTTGGAGATCGCCTTATCCTTGATCTGGCGCACCCGTTCGCGGGTGAGGCCGAATTTTTCGCCTATATCTTCCAGGGACATCTGGTGCGGTATCCCAATACCAAAGTAGAGTTTGATGACATCCTTCTGGCGTTCGGTCAGCGTGCTCAGCGAGCGCTCTACCTCCATGCACAGCGATTCGCGGTAGGCCAGGTCCTTGTCGGTCCCGTCGCAGTTCTTGTCCTCCAGCACATCGAGCAGGGTATTCGCCTCCCCGTCCTGGAAAGGGGCGTCCATGGATACATGACGGGTGGCTACCCCCATGGTAGCCTCGATCTCTTCAGTGTTGATCTCCAGCAGGCTGGCGAGCTCATCGGGAGAAGGTTCCCGCTCGTATTCCTGCTCCAGGACGGAATAGGCCTTGCTGATCTTGTTGGAGAGCCCCACCTTGTTGAGGGGGAGCCGTACGATGCGGGACTGCTCGGCCAGCGCCTGGAGAATGGACTGGCGGATCCACCACACCGCATAAGAAATGAACTTGAAACCGCGCGTCTCGTCGAAACGCTGGGCCGCCTTGATCAGGCCCAGGTTGCCTTCGTTGATCAGATCGCTGAGCGACAGCCCCTGGTTCTGGTATTGTTTGGCGACAGACACCACGAAGCGCAGATTCGCCTTGGTTAGTTTTTCCAGCGCCAGCTGGTCTCCTTGCTTAATCCTGATGGCCAGCGATACCTCCTCTTCCGGCGTGACCAGATCGACCTTACCAATTTCCTGCAGATACTTTTCTAATGACTGAGATTCACGGTTCGTGATGGACTTGGTAATCTTCAGTTGCCGCATGGACATAACGTTGTAGGATGATAGCGGTTAAGAAAGTGTTAAAAATTGCCTTGTGGACAAAAATAGAGTTTTTTACAAAAACACCAAAAAAAATATGAAGAATATTAAATTGCAAACGATAGGAATTTGAGAAATACCAAAAATGGTTATTTTTTATTCGAGAATACGAAAATGTCAAAAAAGGTTTTAAAAATCGATAAAAAAATGCTCAAGCAGTGAATTATTCTATATACTTGCAATCAGATGAACCTGGCATGCCGCCATGGATCCTCGTCTGAACAAAGTCTATAGAATGTCCAAGAAAGTGCCATATACCCTTGAATTTCCAGTACGCTGCTCTCCGGGCATTTTGTACGAATTTCTCTCCACGGCCAATGGTTCGCGGACCGGGTAGTCTCCCGGGATCGCATTTTTTCCTTTTCGTGGAACGGGACCGAAGAGCAGGCCGAGCTGGTCGACAAGAACCAGGACCAGTTCGTGCGCTTTCATTGGGTAGAATCTCCCCAGAGCGAATATTTCGAATTCCGCATCCAGCAGTCGGAAGTGACCAGCCAGACCATACTGCTGGTGACCGATTTTGCGGAAAAGAACGAAGTCGCCGACCAGTCCCAGCTGTGGGACTACCAGGTCAAGGAACTATTTCACCGTATCGGCAGCTGATCCTCCCGCAGCGGTTCAGCGCATGGCCTCCAGGAGTTGCCCCAGGGTGGTGCAGGCGTTTTCCGGCAGATCCTCCCAGTCGTCCAGCCGCCAGTGGCGGCTGAGTTTCACGAAATCATGGCTCGCGAGCAGGCGCAGAAAGAATGCCTCGTCGACCTCGGCGAGGCTGCGGTAATTTCCTTCTTCCAGATGATGGGCCCAGGGGTCACGGCCGGTGGCGGCCAGGAACCCGGCGTCCCGCAGGCGGGCGTAGTGATGCCCCAGGGCGGGACCAAAACGTTCCCGCGCCTCCCCGGACAAATGCAGGGTGCAGCTGAAGTAACGCCCCCACCAGAACATGGTCCGGAAGGCAAACACGGTATCGCGGTGAAACAGCCGGGGGTAGTCAAGTATCACATAGGGCAGGTCCCGGTAGTTCTCCCCCCGGGAAATCTTCGCCCCGTTCTGCAGCAGGGCTTCGGGGAAGGGAAACACCTGCCGTTCGGGCAGGGCCTCCAGGCGCTCATGGATATGCCCGAACAGGAGGAATACCTTCTCAATGACGGCTCTTTTCATGATCATCCAGTCGGCCCGGGCCACCAGGCTGGCTTCCTCGGCGCTTAGACGATAGGTTGACGGTTTCCCCATAGGCGGTGAAAGTACGAAAGCCCGCGCAAACACCCCGCCGGCGACGCCGTGGAGCCTTGGGAAAAGCAAAATATGGCGTAGGTTTGTGCGCCGCGCGGAGGTTCCCGCGCACAATCGGGACACGGCTCGTGAAGAAACTAGACAAACTCATCATCAAGACCTTCATCGGACCGTTCGTGGTGACCTTCTTCATCGCGCTGTTCGTGCTGGTGATGCAATTCCTGTGGAAGTACATTGACGACCTGGTCGGCAAGGGCCTGGACGTCTTGACGGTGAGCCACCTGATCTTCTACATGAGCGCGACCATGGTGCCGCTGGCCCTGCCCCTGGCCATCCTGCTGTCCTCCATCATGACTTTTGGCAACCTGGGCGAAAGCTTCGAGCTGGCGGCCCTGAAATCGGCCGGCATCTCCCTGGTGCGCTTCATGCGTCCCCTGATCATCCTCTGCATTTTCATTTGCGGGGCGGCGTTCCTGTTCTCCAACTACGTGATCCCTGCTGCCAACCTGCAGGCGCGGTCCCTGCTCTACGACATCGTCAACCTCAAACACGGCTTCAACATCCGGCCGGGCGTGTTTTTTACCGAAATCGACAACATGGCCATCAAGGTCGCCGCCAAGGACCCGGACGGGGTGACCATACACGACGTGATGATCTATGACCGGCGGACGCCCCTGAGTGACAAGCTGATCCTGGCCGAAGGAGGCATCATGGAGGAAGCTGAGAACAAGAAGTTCGTTTACCTCACCCTGCGCAACGGCTGGGAGTACGAGGAGCGCGGCAACAGGAACTCCACGGAGAACGAATACATCAAGACGCATTTCCGGGAGTTCCGGGAGGTCTTCGACCTGAGTTCCTTCGCCCTGCACCGTACGGATGTGGACCTGTTCAAGAGCTCCTACCAGATGCTGAATGTCCGCCAGTTGTCGGAGGCGGTGGACTCCATCCGCAAACAGACCCGTTTCGATATCCACAATATCCGCGGCGAGGTGTCCGGGCAGTATCCCTTTCTCCGTTGGAAAGACACCGGCTGGCTGGCTACCGCCGCCCCTCCGGTCAGCGTGTCCACCTTCGACAGCCTGATCCCGCTGACCCAGCGCCGGTATGTCTACGACCGGGTGAAAATGAATATCCGGGAGGCGACCAACAACATGGAAATTCCCCTGAGCCAGTATGATGAAAAGCAGGACTCCATCATCCGGCATGAGGTGGAATGGCACCGCAAGTTCACCCTGTCCTTCGCCTGCATGGTGCTCTTCCTCATCGGCGCCCCCCTGGGTTCCATCATCCGCAAGGGCGGGCTGGGCACTCCGCTGGTGCTGGCCGTGGCCTTTTTCGTCATCTTCCATATCCTGTCCACCATAGGAGAGCGGCTGGCCCGCAACGATGTCATGACCCCCGGCTCCGGGATGTGGATGGCGACGGTGGTGCTTACCCCTGTGGCCGGCTTCCTGGTCTTCAAAGCCCTCAACGACTCCCAGATGTTCAACAAGGAATACTACTACCGTACCCTGCGCGACATCGGCAGGCTCCTGCGGTTCCGGCGCTCATCTTCATGAAGGGACACACATGAATACGGCGGACCCTTTCGGGTCCGCCGCAAAGCTGTACGCGATTCCACGGCGCTACGCCTAGGGCATGGGCTCGCCGGCGGCCAGATGGGCCGTCCGCTCCACGGTGGCGTAAGGGCCCTGCAGGGCGGATCCGTCTGCATGCTGAAGCTGCAGTTGGATTTTCAGGTCCCCCATGGGGGCATGCTGGATGAAATAAGGCTGCCACTGGCGGATGACGAAGCTGGTGTCGTTCACCGTCGCGGCCACCTGGAGGCTATCCCCCAGGGTTCCCCCATATACATAGAAATCAAGCATCACGTTTTCGGCGTCCTTGCCCAGGTAATCGCCCTTGGGGCGGCTGTAAAAGAGCATGGGTTCCGTGGGGAGGTCCAGGGTCTGCACCCGTCCCTGCCCGTCGATCTTGAAATGCCGCAGCACGGCGGCACCGGGGTTCTTGAGCGATTCATGGTAGGAGCGGGAAAGAAAACAGAGCAGGAAATGTTCGCTGTTCAGGGGCAGGGTGACCGAATGCTCGGGCTTGTACAGTGCCGCATAAGGCGTGTTGTCCAGGATAAAATGAATATGCTGGCCCTGGGCCGAATTGCTGCACTGCTTGCCGGCAGCGTCCGCCGTCTGGCCCGTCAGCTCATAATTCTCCACGCCAAAATCCACGGTCAGGATGGCCGAATCACCCTTTTTGACGGCCTTCATCTCCCGTATGCTGAGGGCAGCATCGGGAAAGGTGGGCGAGCCGGTAACCGGGGTCAGGGCTATGGGCGGGGCCATGGCGCTGCTGTCGGCGCCTTCCTGGCGGCTGCCGGAAGACTGGCAGGCGCTGAGGGCGGCCAGGAGCAGCAGGGTGGTGGAAGAGATCAGTACATTTTTCATGGGACAGCTTTTTGGTGGGTGATCGGGCGCATATGCGCAAAGGGCTAAGGTACTGAAAATCCGCTGCCTGCCCAAGCCGGCGCGGCTACCCGGCGGAGCAGCTCAGCGGGGGATCTGCAGGAGGTACTTTTCCTCGAAATAAGGCTCCGGGAACACACGGTGCAGGTCATATATCCGGGGATTGCAGCGGCTCCTGGAGATCTCCTCTGACAGGTCTCCGCCTTTCAGGCAAAGCAGGCCGGGAGCGTCTCCGCCCGTCCGCAGCAAGGGCCGGCTCCATTGCAGAAGCTTTTCGAGGGGAGCCACCGCCCGGGTGACCGCCGCGTCGAAGCGCCGGTCTTTGATGTCTTCGGCACGGGTCTGCGCGGTGGTGACGTTGTGCAGCGACAGCGCCTCCTTTACGGCCTCAACCACCCGGATCTTTTTCCCGATGGAGTCCACCAGATGAAAGGTCGTTTCCGGGAAAAAAATGGCCAAGGGTATGCCGGGGAACCCGCCGCCGGTGCCGATGTCGATCACCGACTGGCCGGGCGCCAGGGGACAGCAGGCGGCGATGCTCAGGGCATGCAGCACATGACGTTGGTAAAAATGGTCCATGTCCTTGCGGGAGACCACGTTGATCCGGGCGTTCCAGCTATGATACAGGGGGCCCAGCGCCGCGAACCGCTCCTGCTGCAAGGCATTTAGCCCCGGAAAATAACGCCGGATCAGTTCCATTGCTTTGCCGGTTTCCGCCAGAGCGCAGGCATGAAGATTATGTAATAGGCGATCATCGCGATGTCCATGATCCAGCACCACCAGAAGAGGTCCCGCTCGTTGAGGCGGCGTAGGGCCCGCCACCAGATGACGCCCTGCAGAAGCATCCTGCCGGCCAGTACGGACAGCAGCAGCAGACGCCCCGGGTACGCCCACAGGGCGGCCGCCAGCGCCGGGTAATAGAGGGCCTGGCTCAGGGAGAACAGGCCCAACAGAAACTGGTGGCCCGCCTTGTAGTGGCGGCCTGTGGTCATGTGCCTGGTCTTCTGCCTGTACCAGGCGCCCCAGCTTCGCTTGGGCGCCGATATGGTATGGGCATCGGGATGCAGGACCACCGCCGTGTTCCGGCGGGTCGCCGCCGCATTGATGAACAGGTCATCATCTCCCGAGGGGAGGTGTCCATGCGACAGGAAGCCCCGGTGCCGGAAAAAAAGCTCCTTGCGGTAGGCCAGGTTGCGGCCTACCCCCATATAAGGTACGCCGGCCAGCGCGAAGGACAGGTACTGGAGGGCGCTGAAGAAGGTCTCGTAGCGGATCACCTTGTTCAGGAAGCCCGGCATCTTTTCATAGGCGCCATAGCCCAGCGCCAGGTCCTTGCCCCCGCGGAGGGCGGCGCCGACATGCGCCAGCCAGCGCACCGTGGCGGGACGGCAGTCCGCGTCGGTCAGCACGACGTGCTCAAAACGGGCGCCCTTGATGCCTACAGTCAAGGGGTATTTTTTCCCGGGGATGCCCTTGGCCGACTGCTGGAGATCGATGAACCGGAAATGGGCGTAGCCGGGTTGCAGGTATTTGAGGACGGAAACGGTCTCGTCGTCCGAGTTGTCGTTGACCACCACCACCTCGTAGTGGGGCTCGTGCTGCCCGTCATGGTAACGCTGCTGGAGAACGGCGGGCAGGTTGCGGGACAGGTTGCGCTGCTCGTCCTTGGCACAGATGACCACCGACAGGGGTGGGAGCTCGCCGGCGGCATCCGGCGGCTGGCGTATCCGGCAAAAGGCCAGCCGGCTGAAAAAAAAGAGATAATAAAAAAGCTGTATGCCTGCGACGGCAAGAAATCCATACCCGAGTACAGTTGCGATATTCCACTCCATAGGCCGGCCCAAAAATAACGGAAATACCGAAGGCAGGGGGAAAATGGATGCAGGAAGCCTCCCGCTACCCTGAATTCCGCTACTTTTGCGCTTTCACCGACGACCACCCGCATGGAATTTTCTTTGGAGGCCAGAGACACACAGAGCCGCGCCAGGGCCGCTGTCCTGCATACGGCCCACGGAGCCGTGCCTACGCCCATCTTTATGCCTGTAGGGACGGCGGGCAGCGTCAAAGCCGTTACCCGGGAGCAGCTGGAAAAGGAGGTGGATGCCCGCATCATCCTGGGGAACACCTACCATCTTTTCCTCAGGCCCGGCCTGGAGGTCCTGGAAAAAGCCGGTGGGCTACACCGCTTCACCGGATGGGAACGCCCAATGCTGACCGACAGCGGGGGCTACCAGGTATTCTCCCTGGCGGGCAACCGCCGTATCCGGGAAGAAGGGGTGCTGTTCCAGTCCCATATCGACGGCTCCCGCCACCTGTTCAGCCCGGAGCGGGTCATGGACATCCAGCGCAGCATAGGTGCGGACCTGGTGATGGCTTTCGACGAGTGCACGCCCTACCCCTGCACCCACGACCAGGCCAGGAGTTCCATGGAGCTCACCCACCGCTGGCTGGACCGCTGCCTGCAGCGCTGGGGGGAGACGGAGCCCCTGTACGGCCATCCCCAGACCCTTTTCCCCATCGTGCAGGGCGGCACTTTTGCCGACCTCCGCACCGCGTCGGCGGAAGCCGTGGCGGCGCGGGACTGCCCGGGCAATGCCATCGGCGGGCTGAGCGTGGGAGAGCCGGAGGACATGATGTACGCGATGTGTGACCTGGTGTGCCGCATCCTGCCCGAGGAGCGGCCTCGTTACCTGATGGGCGTGGGCACCCCCTGGAATATCCTCCAGGCCATCGCCCTGGGGGTGGACATGTTCGATTGTGTCATGCCCACGCGGAACGGCCGCAACGGCATGCTGTTCACCTCCCGGGGGGTGATCAATATCCGCAACCGCAAATGGGCGGAGGATTTCAGCCCGATCGATGCAGAAACTCCCTGCCCGGCCAGCCAGGGATACAGCAAGGCTTACCTACGCCACCTGTTCGTGGCCGGCGAGATCCTGGCCATGCAGCTGGCCAGCATGCACAACCTGTGTTTCTACCTGCATTTGGTGAAGCAAGCGCGGGAACATATTTTGCAGGGGGATTTCAGCGCGTGGCTGGCCGCTACCGATCCCTGCCTGCGGCGGCGCCTGTAATTGGGGTCCGCGCAGCTTTTGTCTGCCCTATCATGAGGTGATGAAAAAGATCGACTGGTATATCTTCAAAAAATTCCTGGGCACGTTCTTCTATGCCATCATGATCTTTACGGTCATCTCGGTGGTGATCGACGTCACGGAAAAGATCGACGATTTCATCGAAGGGCACCTCACGGTCAGCTACATCATCTCGCATTACTACATCGGCTTCATCCCCCATATCGTAGCCCTGCTGTTCCCCCTGTTCATCTTTATTGCCGTCATCTTCTTCACATCCAAAATGGCTTACCGCTCGGAGATCATCGCCATCCTGAGCAGCGGGGTGAGCTTTCCCCGATTTCTCCGGGCCTATTGGATCGGAGGTGCCCTGCTGGCGGGGTTGCTGGCTTTCGCCAATCAGTGGGTGGTTCCCCAGGCCAACCGGATTAAAACCCAGTTCGAAGACCAGTACATCGACAGCCACAGCTCCAACAAGATTTTTTCCAATATCCATGTACGGGCCGACTCCAGCTCCTACATCACCATGCGGACCTATTACCCGGTGAACCGCAACGCCTCGGGCTTCACCCTGGAAAAGATCGACGGCCAGGATTTGCTGTTCAAGCTGGAAGCCCAGACCCTGCGCTGGGACTCCGCTGCCGGCCTGTGGAAGACCGGGCGGGTGGTCATGCGCCAGACCGACGGTATGCATCAGCGGGTGTGGTCTGCCACCGACACCACCCTGAAGCTCAACATCACCCCCGACGACCTGCTCAACAACAGCAACGCCAAGGAGGCCATGACGACCAGCCAGCTGAACAAATACATACAGGATCAGCAGCTGCGGGGGGCGGAGGGGCTCAATTACCTCTATGTGGAAAAATACCGGCGCGTGGCCTCGGCTTTCGCCGTCATCATCCTGACCTTTATCGGGGTGATCATTGCCTCCCGCAAAGTCCGGGGCGGCAGTGGCCTGCACCTGGCCCTCGGCATCGTGATCAGCTCCGCCTACATCGTCTTCTTGCAGTTCTCCACCACCTTTTCCGTCAAAGGCAACCTCAACCCCCTGATCGCCGTGTGGATACCGAATGTCGTGTTTGCGGCCGTGGCCTTCTGGCTGTACCGCCGCGCCCCGAAATAGCCGGAGTCCGGCTTTCCATCCCTGATGCTTGACCCCTTATTCGGTCAACGGCGAGGAACATTACAGGCAAATCCTTACTTTTGCTACGGGTCAATACCTGCCAACTAACAACGCATATGGGTAATCTAAAAGAGACTTTCAGGCACAAGGCCGAAGATCTCGCGAAAGAAGTAAAGGATTTAATCAAAAATCACGGGCATAAGAAGATCGACGAGGTCACGCTGCAGCAGGTATACCAGGGCATGCGCGGCATTACCGGGCTGGTGAGCGAGACTTCCCTGCTGGACCCCATGGAAGGCATCCGCTTCCGGGGCTATTCCATCCCCGAGTTGAGGGAGAAGCTGCCGAAGGTTCCCGGCGGGTCCGAGCCTCTGCCCGAGGGGCTTTTTTACCTGATGCTGATCGGCGAACTGCCGGAAGAGCAGGACGTCCATGAGATCTCCAACGCCTGGGGACGCCGTTCGCAGGTGCCCCGCCATGTGTTCAACGCCATTGACCAGCTGCCGCAGGACAGCCACCCCATGTCGCTGTTCAGCATGGGCATCATCGCCATGCAGACCGAATCCGTCTTTGCGAAGGCCTATGCCAAGGGCATCGCCAAGTCGGAATACTGGAATTTTGTGTTCGAGGACGCCATGAACCTGATCGCCAGGCTGCCCCGCCTGGCGGCCTATATCTACCGCCGGAAATACAAGGGCGGCGTGCATATAGAGCCCGACCCCTCCCTGGACTGGGCGGGCAACTTCGCCCATATGATGGGCTACGACGACGAGAGCTTCCGCGCCCTGATGCGGCTCTACATGACCATCCATGCCGACCATGAAGGCGGCAACGTCAGTGCCCATACCACCCACCTGGTGGGGTCGGCCCTCAGCGATCCCTACCTCGCCTTTGCGGCCGGCATGAACGGACTCGCAGGCCCCCTGCATGGGCTGGCCAACCAGGAGGTCATCAAATGGATCGAGGAAATGCGGGAGGAACTGGGGGGAGGCCTGCCCTCTAAGGAACAGATCGCCGCCTATGTGCGGAAAACCCTTTCGGACGGGAAGGTCATCCCCGGCTACGGTCATGCCGTGCTTCGCAAGACGGACCCCCGTTTCACGGCGCAGATGGACTTTGCCCGCAAGCACCTGCCCGAGGACGAGCTTGTCAACATCGTCTGGCGCGTCTATGAAGTGGTCCCGCCCATGCTGAAAGAGCTGGGCAAGGTGAAGAACCCCTGGCCCAACGTGGATGCACACTCCGGATCCCTGCTGGTGCACTACGGCCTGGTGGAATATGAATTTTATACGGTGCTCTTTGGCGTCTCCCGGGCGCTGGGGGTGCTGGCCTCCCTATGCTGGGACCGTGCCCTGGGCCTGCCCATCGAAAGGCCCAAATCCGTGACTACCGACTGGCTCAAAGGCTTCGTCAGCGGCAAGGAGGAGAACTACGCCGACTGAGGGCCGGCGTTCCCTGTTTCCAACCATCTGTAGACGCGGGGAGCCGCTCCCGCGGCCGGCGGACCAGCCGGCCCAAAGGATTTTTGCCTTTTCAGCAAACGTTTGTATTTTTCGCGCCGATGAGAAATTCCCTTTTTGACGCGAAACATCCCGCCACAGGCGGAGCCTCCGCCGCCATCGCCTTCGCCCTTTTTGCCGTTTTGCTGCTGACAGCGCGCTGTCATCAGGGGGGCATGACCGCCGCGGAGAAGGACTCGCTGGCCATGCGGAAAGCCTATGCCGAATCACCCGTGCTGAGCCCCGCCGAGGCGCTGAAGCATTTTCAGCTGGACCAGGGCCTGCAGATCAGCCTCGTCGCTGCCGAGCCCCTGGTGCATACCCCGGTGGCCGCCCTCTTCGATGAGCGCGGACGCATGTGGGTCCTGGAAATGAACGGCTATATGCCCGACACCTCCGGCACCGGAGAGAACCGCCCCCTGGGCAAGGTGATCATCCTGGAAGACAGCGACCATAACGGCTCCATGGACAGCAGGAAGGTGTTCATGGACTCCCTGGTCATGCCGAGGGCCATCTGCCTGTACCAGGGCGGCCTGCTCGTGGCCGAGCCGCCGAAGCTGTGGTTCGTGGAGATCAGGGACGACCATGCCGGCACCCGTCAGCTGGTGGACAGCACCTACGCAGTGGGCGGCAATGTGGAGCACCAGCCGAACGGCCTGCTGCGGGGCATAGACAACTGGCTATACAACGCCAAGTCGGCGAAGCGGTACCGGCGCAGGAACGGCCGCTGGGAGATCCAGCGCACGCATTTCCGCGGTCAATGGGGTATATCCCAGGACAACGACGGGCGGCTCTTTTACAACAACAATTCAGAGAACCTGCTGGGGGATTATTTCCTGCCGGGCCTGGGGGCCTGGAATCCCGATATGCGGCATGTCAGCGGCTTCAATGAGGATATCGTCCACGACAACCGCACCTATCCCATCCGCGCCACCCCCGGCGTCAACCGGGGCTATCAGCCCCAGGTGCTGGATGACAGCCTGCGCCTGGTGAACTTTACGGCAGCCTGCGGCCCCCTCATCTACCGGGACGGGGTCCTGGGAGCGGGCTACCGGTACAACGCCTTCGTGGCAGAGCCCTCCGCCAACCTGATCAAACGCAATATCCTGCGGGATACCGGCTACAAGGTGCTGGGAAAGCAGGCGTACCAGGGAAAGGAATTCCTGGCCAGCGACGACGAGCGTTTCCGGCCGGTGAACCTGTACAGCGGTCCGGACGGATGCCTGTATATATTGGATATGTACCGGGGGATCATCCAGCACAGAACCTACCTGACCCCCTACCTGAAGAATGAGATCGCCATGCGGGCGCTGAGCCAGCCCCTCAACCTCGGCCGCATCTACCGGATCGCCCCCGCTGCCGGCGCAGCGGCGGCGCCAGACCTCAGCCGGGCCAGCGCGGCACAGCTGGTCGGCTTCCTGGATCATCCCCAGAGCTGGGTGCGGGAAACGG
>CBINPH010000050.1:0-12804 GCA_966252445.1 uncultured Chitinophagaceae bacterium
CGGGGCATCCGGCTTCGTATCTCGGGGAAAAGGATTACGGGCATGTGCCGGGCCGTCAGGTACTGAGGGCCGTCCCCGGCCTGGAAGCCTACTGGCACACCCCCACCTTTCTCAGCGAAGCCCTGACCAGGGAGGCGATGAAGGCCCTGGACAGCGCCCGCAGCAGCGGCAAACCTTTTTTCCTGTATATGGCCCATTATGCCGTGCACCTGCCATACCAGGAGGATGCCCGCTACGTGGAAGACTATCTGCGACAGGGACTGCGCCGTCCCGAGGCCGCCTACGCCGCCCTCATCGAGGGGATGGACAAGAGCCTGGGCGACCTCCTGGACTACCTGGACGCCCATGGCCTCCGGGACAACACCATCGTGCTGTTCATGTCCGACAACGGGGGCTACAACCATGCCCCCCGCAGCGGGCGGGACGACACGCAGAACTATCCCCTGCGCGCAGGGAAGGCGAGCCTCTACGAGGGCGGCATCCGGGAGCCCATGCTGGTGTGCTGGCCCGGCGTGACGGCGCCCGGCACCCGCAACGACCAGTATGTGACCATACAGGATTTTTTCCCCACCCTCCTGGAGATGGCCGGCATCCGGCATCCCCATACGGTGCAGCAGGTGGACGGGCGCAGTTTTGTGCGCCTGCTAAAAGATCCGGCCTATGCGGACAGCAGCCGTGTCCTCGTCTGGCATTATCCCAACAAATGGCAAAGGGCCGATTATCCGGGCACCTCCTGGGTGAGCGCCATCCGCCAGGGTGACTGGAAGCTTATCTATTTTCAGCGCAGTGGCCGTACGGAACTCTATCGCCTGTCCACCGACATCGGGGAGCAGCATGACCTGAGCCGGCAGTACCCCGCCCAACGGGCCCGTCTGGCCGCCCTGCTGACCCAGCGGCTGAAGGGCTGGAACGCCCAGATGCCGCGGCGCAGGGACAACGGCCGTGCGCTGCCCTGGCCCGACGGCAGCCCTTCCACATCAAATCCGCAACCATGAAGATCCATGTTTGGCTGGCGGCCTGTTGTGCCGTGGCCACCTGGAGCGGCGCGGCCGCCCAACTCAACCCCGCTACCCTGCCGGTATACCAGGCGCCGCCGCGGCCGGCCGGCGACTGGTTGCTGGGGGCCGGCGGCCACCCCGCCGCCGTTTATCGCATGCCCGGCGGGCAGCTGGCCCTCAGCAACGGCCTGATCACCCGGCGTTTTTCCCTGGAGCCGGCTGCCGCCACCATAGGCTTCGACAACCTGATCACCGGCGCCTCCCTGCTGCGGGCGGCCTCGCCCGAGGCCGTGCTCCTGGTGGAGGGGCGTCGCATACCGGTCGGGGGGCTTACTGGGCAGCCCATAGGCAATTATCTCTCCCCCGACTGGCTGCCGGGCATGAAGGCGGATTCCGACGCGCTGTCCCTGTTCCGCATAGACACCATGTCCCTGAAGGAACGCTTTCCCTGGAAGCCTCATCCCGAATGGATGCCGGCGCCGGCGGCCTGGCCCCCCAAAGGCCTGGAGCTGGTGTTCAGCTACCGGGCTTCGGTTGCCCTGCTGGCCCGCCGTAGCCGGGGCGCCGGGGATCCCCTGCAGGGCGTCCTGGTGCAGGTGCACTACGCCCTGTACGACGGCATGCCCCTCCTCAGCAAGTGGGTGACCATAGCCAGCCAGGGTAATCATCCCCTGCAGCTGGACAACCTGTCCGTCGAAGAGCTGGCGCTGACCGAGGCGGAGAGCGCCGTGGAACACCGCGGGCGCTGGAGGCTGCCACCCCTCTTTGTCCAGAGCGATTTCGCCTTCCATGCCATGGCGCCGGCGGACGCCTCGGAGAACGCCTGCGTGCAATGGCTGCCGGACAGCACCTATACGACCCAGGTGAATTACCTGCTGCAGACCCCCTGCCTGCTGGTCTGCCGTCCCCGCGCCGGCATCGGGGAGACCATCACCCGGGAGCACCCCTTCGAAAGCATGCGGATCTGGGAGCTGGCCTACGACAGCGACGACCGCGAACGGCGGGGACTGGCGGAGCGGAAGATGTACCGACTGCTGGCCCCCTGGAGCATGGAGAACCCCATCATGATGCATGTGACCGGCTCCAGCGATGAGGCGGTGCGCAAGGCCATCGACCAGTGCGCTGCCGTCGGCTTCGAGATGGTCATCATGAGTTTCGGCAGTGGTTTTAACCTGGAAGACAGCAGCGCCGCCAACCTGGACCGCATGCGGCGCCTGGCGGATTATGCCCGCTCCAGGCACATCGCCCTCGGCGGCTATTCCCTGCTCGCCAGCCGGAGCATAGGGCCAGCCGACGACGTGGTCATGCCCGATTCCCTCACCCAGCCGGCCTTTGGTCATTCGCCCTGCCTGCTGAGCGCCTGGGGGGAAGCCTATTTCCGCAACCTCTACCGTTTTTACGAGCAGACCGGCCTGGAGATGCTGGAGCATGACGGCTCCTACCCGGGGGACGTCTGTGCGTCCACGGCCCACCCCGGCCACAAGGGGCTGCAAGACGCGCAATGGAAGCAGTTTGCAGCCATTCGGGACTTCTACCGCTGGTGCCGCGGGCGGGGGATTTTCTTAAATGTCCCCGACTGGTATTTTCTCCAGGGCTCCAACAAGAACGGGATGGGGTACCGGGAGACCAACTGGTCCCTGCCGCGGGCATACCAGGAAGTCATCGAGCGGCAAAACATCTATGACGGCACTTTCGAGAAGACGCCTTCCATGGGCTGGATGTTCGTCCCCCTGGTGGAATATCATGGGGGCGGCGCCGCCGCCACCATCGAGCCCCTGAAAGCGCACCTGCCGCACTACGGGCGCCGGCTGGCCAACCTCTTTGGCGCCGGCGTGCAGGCCTGCTACCGCGGCCCCCAGCTGTTCGACGCCCCGGCCACCGAAGCCCTGGTGAAGCAGTGGGTAAGCTTTTACAAAAAGCATCGCCGCATCCTCGACGCCGACATCATCCACCTGCGCCGGCCGGACGGCCGCGACTATGACGGCCTGCTGCATGCCGATCCGCAGGGACCGGAGAAAGGCCTGCTGATGGTTTACAACCCGCTGGATCATCCCATTACACGGACCCTGGACCTGGACCTGTATTACACCGGTTTGCGCCAGCAGGCACGGTACAGCATACACGACGGCCCTTTCCGCAGCGCCACGCTTCGGGGAAGCCGTCTCCGGCTGACGCTGACCCTGCCCGCCCGCGGCTGTGAGTGGGTGGTCTTCCGTCCCTGACCGTTCGGCCATTTCCCCGCACGGAATAAGACAAAGCCATTATCTTTAATCCAAAAGCGCGCTCATGCGGACCCTGGACCTCATCGTCTTTTTCGGATACCTGGCCGGCATCACCCTTTTCGGCAGTTCTTTTTTCCGGAGCAACAAATCAGCGGAGGCCTTTACGCTGGGTGGGAGCCGCATTCCCTCCTGGGTTATCGCCATGTCCATCTTCGCCACCTTCGTCTCGAGCATCAGTTTCCTGGCCCTGCCGGGCAATGCTTACCTGGGCAACTGGAACGCTTTCGTGTTCAGCCTCTCCATTCCCCTGGCCCTGTTCTTCGCGGTGCGCCATTTCGTGCCCCTGTACCGCCGCATCAACAGCCCCTCGGCCTATACCTTCCTGGAGCAGCGCTTCGGACCCTGGGCCCGCGTATATGTCTCGGGCTGCTACATGCTCACCCAGATCATGCGGGTGGGAACCATTCTGTACCTGCTGGCCCTGGCCCTGCATGCCGTGGTGGGCTGGAACATACCCATTATTATCGTGGTGACGGGCCTCTGCGTGGCCATGTACTCCCTGCTGGGCGGTTTCCAGGCTGTGGTATGGACGGACGCTATCCAGGGGATTATCCTCATCGGAGGCGCGCTGGTCAGCGCCCTGTATATCCTTTTTCATATGCCGGAAGGGCCCGGGCAGCTGTTCCGCATCGCCGCCGCCGATCACAAGTTCAGCCTGGGCAGCTTCGGCACCAGCCTCGCCGAGCCCACCTTCTGGGTGGTGCTGGTGTACGGGCTGTTCATCAACCTGCAGAACTACGGGATAGACCAGAACTATGTGCAACGGTACATGGCCGCCAGGACAACAGGGGAAGCGCGGCGCTCGGCTTTCTGGGGCGGCATGCTCTATGTGCCGGTTTCCCTGCTCTTCCTGTTCATCGGCACGGCCCTGTATGCCTTCTACCACTCGGGGGCCGGGGTGCTGCCGGAGGCGCTGCAGGCTGCGGACATGAGCGACAGGATTTTTCCCTATTTCATGGTCCACAGCCTGCCGGCAGGGATCACGGGGCTGCTGATCGCCTCGGTGTTTGCCGCCGGCATGAGCACCGTATCTACGTCCTTCAACAGCTCGGCCACCGTTTTCCTGACGGACTATTACCGCCGCTACAGCAAAGAACCCGTCAGCGACCGGAAGGCGCTGCGGGTGCTCTACCTGTCCTCCCTGATCATCAGCGTGATTGGGGTGTTGGTGGCCCTGGCCATGATCAATGTCAAGAGCGCCCTGGACGCCTGGTGGAAGCTGGCGTCCATATTCAGCGGGGGCATGCTGGGCCTGTTCCTGCTGGCCGCCTTTTCCCGCATCACCCGCTCCGCCGGGGCGCTGGCGGGGGTGGTCGCCGGTCTGCTGGTGATCCTCTGGCTGAGCTTATCGCCCCTGCTGTGGGCCGAAAAGGCATGGAGCAGCCACCTGCACAGTTTCCTGACCATCGTGCTGGCCACGGTGACCATCTTCTTTGTGGGATTGTTCGTCTCCCTGGGCATGAAAAAAGGGGGGACGGCGGCGCCCGGCGACAGGACCCCTTAAGGGCCCCGGAAAGCTATTTTCCTTTCTCGAAACGCAGTTCCTGCAGGACCGACTTGTCTCCCTTTTCCCGGAAGAAAAAGGTGATGCGGTATGCCCCGTCGCTGGTCATCAGGTTGCCGATGCCAAAAGTGGCTCCTTCGCCGGAGCTGCCTTTATGGATCAGCTTGAAATCCTTAACCGCATGGGCGGCGAAGAACTCCTTGAGGATCACCACTGCCTGGGACTTGCTGTACGAGTTGGTTTTGCTGGGAAGGTTGATTTCCACCATGTTATCAAAATAATGGGAGAGGGTCTCGACCTTTCCTTTCTTCAAGGCTGCGACGACGTCGTCGAAAGGGCTGACGACTTGGAAAGACATCAGCAACAAACTGGCAAAAGCCACTTTACGCACATAACCTGCTGGTAAAAAGGCCTTAAGCATGATTCGCTCCTTTTGTTGATTTTTTACGCCTGCTAGGGCACGAAAACTATGCCAACTTCCCGGCGGTCCGGCCCGCCGGCCGTAAAACTACGGCGGTGCGCCTGATAATGCAAGTCCGTCTTCGGAAGGGGTCCGGCGGGGCCGTCGCCGTTCCATTTTCCGCCGAATTCATGTAGGTTTGCGTCCATGCAGAAAAAACCCGCTATTTTGATCATTATGGACGGCTGGGGGCATGGCCGCGTCCGCCATGCCGACGCCGTAGCGCTGGCCGACACGCCTTTTGTCCGCTCCCTGTACCACCGGTATCCCAACAACGAGCTGATCACCTGCGGGGAGGCCGTGGGCCTTCCCGAAGGGCAGATGGGCAATTCCGAGGTAGGTCACCTGAACATCGGCGCCGGCCGCGTCGTCTATCAGGAGCTGCAGCGGATCAACCTGGCGGTGAGGGACCATTCCCTGGATGAGAACCCCGTGCTGCTGGAGGCTTTCCGCCAGGCCAAGGAAGGCGACACGGCTTTTCACCTGATCGGCCTGGTCAGCGACGGGGGCGTGCACTCGCATATAGACCACCTCAAGGCCCTGGCCACCCTGGCCGGGCAGCACAATCTGCAAAAGGTCTTTGTCCATGCCTTCACGGACGGGCGGGACACAGACCCGCAGAGCGGCCTGGGCTTCCTGAAGGAGCTGCAGCAGCACCTGGATCAGGTGGGCGGGGCGATTGCCACCGTCACCGGCCGTTATTATGCCATGGACAGGGATAAGCGCTGGGCCCGGGTGAAGCTGGCCTACGATGCCATGACCCAGGGTATAGGAGAAGCCACCACCGACATCTTCGGAGCCGTAGAGGGCTCCTACGCCGCGGGCGTGACGGATGAATTCATCAAGCCCATCATCCATACGGATCAGGATGGCCAGCCCCTGGCGCTCATCCGGCCCGGCGACGTGGTCATTTGTTTCAACTTCCGTACGGACCGCTGCCGGCAGATCACCGAAGTGCTCACCCAGCAGGACATCGAGGGCATGCATAAGCTGCCCCTGCATTACTACACCATGACGGAGTACGACAAGGCGTTTGAGGGTGTCCCCGTGCTTTTTGAGAACAGGGACCTCACCATGACGATCGGGGAGGTCATCGAAAAGGCGGGGCTGAAGCAGATCCGCATCGCCGAGACCGAAAAATACCCCCATGTGACCTTCTTTTTCAGCGGGGGACGGGAAAAGGAGTTTACGGGTGAGCGCCGGCTGATGATCCCCTCGCCCAAAGTAGCCACCTATGACCTGCAGCCGGAGATGAGCGCCCCGGAGGTCACCGCCACCATCGTCCGGGAGATCAAGGCCCGGAGAGCTGATTTCATCTGTCTCAACTTCGCGAACGCCGATATGGTGGGCCATACCGGGGTCTGGGATGCGGCCATCAAGGCAGTAGAGACCGTGGATCACAGCGTGGAGCAGGTGGTCACTGCTGCGCTGGAGCAGGGATACCGGGTCTTCCTGACGGCCGACCACGGGAACTCCGACTACCTGGTGAACCCCGACGGCTCGCCCAATACGGCCCACAGCCTCAATCCTGTGCCGTTTTTCGTCATCAGCGACGACTTCCAGGGGCCCGTAAAGGCCGGTAAATTGGGAGACATCGCCCCCACCATACTGTATTTCATGGGTCTTCCCGTTCCGACAGAGATGACCGGCGAGCGCCTGGTCTGAGCCGGGGCAGCCGGACCACGGGGAGGCATCGACAGAAAAAATCCCGCCCCGCATGCAGCGTTCGGGGACAGGGCTTTGTCTGGTAAACAGCGATATTTTGGCCGCAAAGTACGATCATGCAGACGAGGCGGTGCTGGTACGGGGATGTCTTCGCGGACATCGGGCCGCGCAAAAGGCACTGTATGAGCGCTTTGCGCCCAGAATGTTGGGCGTCTGCAGCCGGTATGCGCAGAACAGGGACGATGCGGAAGACATCCTGCAGGAAGGCTTTGTAAAGGTATTCACGCGGTTGGGGCAGTTCCGCGCCGACGGACCGCTGGAAGGCTGGATTCGCCGGATCATGGTGACCACGGCCATCAATTTCCTGAAGCGGAACAAATACTTGTTGCTGAATACCGAGTTGCAGGATGGACAGCCCATTCCCGCGATGGAGCGGGCCGATGCGGCGCTGGACGGCAAGGAGCTGCTGCAGCTCTTGGCCACCCTGCCGCCGGGCTACCGCAGCATCGTCAACCTGTATGCCATAGAGGGCTATTCCCACCGCGAGGTGGGGGAGCTGCTGGGCATAGGGGAGAGCACCTCGAGATCCCAGTACGCCAGGGCCCGGGAACTGCTCGTCAAAATGATGAAAAGACAGATGAGCTACCGCCAGGCGGATAAATAAGGCGAGAAACCGTTGTCATGCACGAAGAGCGAGATGGGTTGGAGAAGAAACTGAAGCAGGAGGCTGCCGGATGGTCCGTACAGCCTTCCGCCGAGGTATGGTCCGGGATACAAAGTCAACTGCCCCGGCGGCGGCGCCGTGGGTTTTGGTGGGCCGCTGCCGCGGTGCTGCTGCTGGGTGGAGCCTATCTCTGGTACCCGCATGCAGAGACCCCGGCGCCTGCCGCGCTGAGCGGCGAGGCCACCCCTGCGGAGAAGCATCCGCCTTCGTCCCTTCAGCCGGTGGTCCCGCCGGCATCGCCGTCCGCATCCGGATCCTCCCAGTCCACGGCATCCACACCACCCACACCATCTGCCGCATCACCGGTCTATTCCTCTTCCCGGACCAACGGCAGCGGCATCCGGGCCACGGAGGGGGCGGGCGGAGCCGGGCAGGCGCCCCGGGTGCCTGCCCCATCCCCCGCCGACAAGGCTGTCCCCGCCGGAAAGAGTGGTGAACCGATGACAGCACCCTCTCTGGCGCCCGGGACGCCCCTCGTGCCTTTAACCGGTGCCCTGGCCTTGCAGGCCAGCCCCTTGCAGCCTGGTCCGGCCCAGGCAGCTCCGGTGGGGGCTTCCTTCCTCCCGCCGGTCTCCGCAGCAGCCGGCGTGCAGCCTTCCGACGCCTGGCCGGCTCCTGCCGCCTTGCCGCCTCGCGCCGCCGTCCGCCGCCTGCATTGGGAGGCCTATGTGACGCCGGCCCTCAGCTACCGCCACTGGCGTCACCAGGCCCGCCTTCCTTCGGGCTCCAGCAGCGACTATGCGGCGGCCCCTTCGAACAACAACCCGGGATATACCGCGACGCCCCTGGATACCCCGCATCTCTCGCACCAGCCGGTGGCAGGCTGGAATGCCGGTGTGCAGGCGGCCTGGAGCATAGGCCCCCGCCTCTCCCTGCTGGGCGGCCTGCGTGTTTCGTCCATGGGCTATCAAATCAAGGCATACCGCTCCTTCCAGGCTTATGTGCAGGGCAACCGGGGCCCTGCCTTCGCCCCGGCTGCAGCGGCCAATTCCCAGTTTACCGCGCTGGCCCGGGCGGCGCCTCCGGCAGACCAGAAGAACCCCCGCATCCTGCATAACCATTACTTCTATGCCCAGGTACCCCTGCTCTTGCGGATGGAGTACGGGCAGGGCGCGGGCCTGCGCTTCTTCAGTTCCGCCGGTGCCGGGCTGAGCCTGCTCTGGGACGCCCATGCCAACATCTACGCCCCCGAATCGGGTCGCTATTTTACCGACCCGGACAAGTTGCGCACCGTCAACGCGGATCTCTATTTTCAGGCCGGGGTGACGGCACCCCTGGGACGCAGCCTGCGCCTGCAACTGGGGCCCTCGTTCCAGTACCAGCTTTTCAGCACCTACAGGAAATATCCCCAGGTGCGCGAGTATCCATGGCAGCTGGGCCTGCGCCTGGGCCTGCAGTGGCCGCGTTAGCTTCCCGAAAAATTTTCCCCCATGCAGCGTTTGCACATCAGGTCTTGTCTATAGGACAGGACTGGCGTAGAGCCCAAGCCCCATGCGTGCCGTTTCAGCCCGGGCGCATGGGGGGCTCAGCCGGGACCTCCGCCCCTGGGCCCGAAGCCTGCAGCGTTGCCCTGAACGGCATGCGGGGTGGCGGCAAAGACGGACGTTATCGGTATGTGTATTCGGATTTTCCGCAGCCGCGCCTGCTGGCCCGGCTGCGCATAGCGGACTCCGGAGTGTACAGGAGCGCTGCTGTGTATACAATGCATTGAATCCCTATGACCCCCGTGATGAAGACGCCAGGATGGGCCGGAAGGTACAACTGCAGGATTCCCCTGATCCTGATGTTGTGACCATGCATTGCCCTGGGGAAACCGGGCACCGGCACCGAAAACCTGGCTTATCCCGTCCACGGGCTCATGATCCACGGTACGGAGGCCATGGCCGGCGCGGAGGCCGGCAGGGCCATCCGTACCCGCGTGGATGGGCAACAACCCTCCGGGCCGGACAGCGGCAACCGTCCGGACTTTTCCCTGCCGCGGCGGGGATGGTACAACAGCACTATCCTGGGAATTTTTTTGAGGAAGCCACGGGATCGGATACCCTGTCCGGCCGAGGTACAGACCTTTCCCTGGAACGTCAGCCGGCTGATGCTGCACCCCGGGTGCCCCATGAACAAGGCCTGATGCCAGGCCGTTCGGGATCGCTCTAGAGCGTTTCCAGGATGTCCATGAAATCTTTGCTCCAGCGCTCCACATCGTAATAGCTCACAATATCGTAGAGGCGGTCCATGCGCAGGGCCCGCTCGCTTTCGTCCATGGTCATGGCGTGCAGCAGCCCCTCTTTGAGGTCTTTGATGTCATAGGGGTTCGTCAGGATGGCGTAGGGCAGCTCCACGGATACACCAGCAAATTCCGAGACGATCAGGGCGCCGGTGGATTTTTCCTGCTGCCCCTGCACGGCAATGTACTCCTTGGCCACCAGGTTGAGGCCGTCGCGCAGGGGGGTGATCCAGCAGATATCGGCGATGGCATAGTAAGTGATCACTTCCTCGAAGGGCACCGACCGGAAGAAAAAGCGGATCGGGGTCCAGTCCAGGTCCGAATACTTCCCGTTGATCTTGCCGACTTCCTGCTCCAGCTCCGTCTGGATGCGGTCATAGACGCGCATGCCCTGCGCAGGCGGCGTGCAGATGTTGATCAGTTCCACCCGGCCATGGAATTCGGGATAGTCGTTCAGGAACTGTCCGAAGGCCCGTATTTTCTCCAGCGGGCCCTTCACATAATCCAGACGCTCCACCGAGATGATGATCTTTTTGCCTTCCGTTTGGGCGCGCATGTCGCGGATGGCGGCCTGGGTCTCGGGGCTCTGGTAGATCTCGCGGATATACGGCACGTTGATGCCCACGGGGTTGGCGCCCAGGCGAACCTTCCGGGAAGCGGTCTCGATTTCGGTGACCATTTCGTCCACCCCCAGGGCACAGCTGTAGGTCAGGAAGCGCCCGGCGCAGCTGGCCTGGTTGAGCACTTTCAGCGGAGCGTGGCTCTTGGCGACGTCCACGAAGTTTTCCACATAACGGGGGATGTGGAACCCGATGTAATCGCATTGCAGCAGGCTGCCCATGATCTCCCGCCGCCAGGGAATGATGTTGAAGATGTCCGCCGGCGGGAAGGCCGTGTGATGAAAAAACCCAATTTTGACATCGGGCCGCAGCTGGCGAAGGTAGCCCGGCACCATCCAGAGGTTGTACTCGTGGATCCAGACGATGGCGCCATGGTCGGCGTCGGCAGCGGCTTTCTCGGCGAAGAGGCGGTTGACGCGGCAGTAGGTGTCCCAGTGGTCGTGGTTGAACTTGGCCTTGTCGATAAAGGAAAAGATGATGGGCCAGAACGCCTCTTTGGAAAAAACCTTGTAAAAGACCTCGACCTCTTTCTTCGTCAGGGGTATCCGGGAAGCCAGCAGGTGAGGATACTTTTTGTCGTCAATATAGAGGTTTTTCAGCGGTGGTCCCTTGCGGTGTTGTGCTTCCTCCCAGGCCACCCATACGCCCGAGCGCCCGGAGCTGAAGAAACCCAGCAGGGAAGGGATAATGCCGTTCGGACTGCGCGGCGGCACGCGCTCCAGGTGTCCCCCCGTTTCCCGCAGCTCATAGGGCAGGCGGTGATAGAGCATCAGCAGCTGGGTGGCCCCGGACTGGGGCAGCACCTCCTGCTCATCCTGCTCGCGCAGGTAGTCCTTGAAGGCGGGAAAATGGGCCAGGGCCTCGAGGATGCCGCCCGCTCCGGCCTTCCCCGCGTGGTAGACGCCCGGCAGTTCTTTGGTCGCTGCAACCAGGCCTTCCTCGGCGCCGCCGACCACGACGCCCGCAAATCCGCGGTCGTACAGGGAGCGGTCGTTGAGGGTGTCTCCCGCTACCAGCACCTGATCCGGTTTCAACTGCATCACCTTCACCAGCTGGACCAGGGTGGAGCCCTTGTTCACCCCGCCGGGCAAGACGTCGAGGTAACGCCCGGCCGACAGAAGGATGTCGCAGCCATAAGGCGCCACGAGTGCCCGCACCTGCTCGATGTCGGTCTCCTCGTCGTAATAATAAGAGCAACGGCGCTGCTGGGGCACGGCCTGAAATTGGAGGCCTTTCACCTTGCGCAGCTTTTTGCGGATCGCCAGGGCGCCAGGCCATTTCTGTTCGATCTGGGACTGCAGGGGTAGAATCGGTTCCAGGCTGCGGCCGTTCAGCACCGTGGCGCCTACGTCGCAGATGATGTAATCCGGGTTGGGGATGATGGGGTCATTGAGCAGGGGCAGGACCGTCTCCATGCCCCGGCCTGTGACGAAGGCCAGGCGTATGTCGGACTGTTCCCGAAGCAACCGGTACAGCCGCAGTTTATCGATGGTCTTGCCTCCCAGGAAAGTACCGTCCAGATCCGTTGCTAGCAATATCATGGTCCTGTCTTTTTACGTTAACTGGTTCTCTATATGCTTGAATTCCACGTACGGTGAAATCTTGTTGTACAGGATGCGGTATACCGCGGAGATCACCGGCAGTTCCAGCCGCATGGACCGCATCATGTCATAGACGCCCTTGACGGCGTAATAGCCTTCGGCCACCATATCCATCTCCATTTGCGCCAGGTGCACCGTATAGCCGCGGCCGATCATGTGGCCGAAAGTACGGTTACGGCTATATTCTGAATAGCCGGTGACCAGCAGGTCCCCGAAATAGCTGGAATGCTCCAGGTCTCTTTCGCGGTGGTCGGCCGCCTGGAGGAAACGGCGTACCTCGCCCATGGCGTTGGCCATCAGCACGGCCTGGAAATTGTCGCCATAGTTGAGGCCCCGGGCGATGCCGCAGGCGATGCCCACCACATTTTTCAGGATGGCGGACAGTTCTACGCCCAGGGGGTCGTCGTTGACCACCGTGCGGATGTAATGCAGGTCCAGGCTTCCGGCCACCGTGGTCGCCAGGGCTGTGTCGCGGCAGGCGATGGTGACGTAGGTCTTCCTTTCCCCGGCGACCTCTTCGGCATGACAGGGGCCGCCGATGACGATCATCCGCTCGGGGGACATGCCGAATTTTTTTTGCAGGTAGTCGCTGGGGATTTGTCCCGTGCTCGGCACGATCCCTTTGATGGACGCCAGGCATATTTTGCCGGAGAGATCCCCGGTAACGGCCGAGGCCGCGGCCTCCAGGTAAGCAGAGGGAACAGCAAACAAAACAAAATCGGAAAATGC